>JAGHAW010000006.1 GCA_021161305.1 Sulfurimonas sp. | reverse complement strand
GTATTAGCAATTTCTCCAAGGCTTAACACACCAAACATAGTTAAATCTTTACTTTCAACACTTTTTTTAATAACTTGAAGTTCCTTTTTGAAATCATCTTCTAAAAAAAGCATACGAGAGATACAATCTATGATAAAGATGCCTTTTAAGTTAGCTTTTTTTGAAATGGCTTCTTTGGTAGCAAGTCTGGCTGAATTTATTAGTTTTTCTTTGTTTCCTTTTAAAATAAATACTACTGAATTGTTGTCCATATTACCTACTAAAACTAGTGAGTTGTTTTTCTTTGAGATTGGGTCTCTAACTAAAAGTTCATTGCCGATTCTTGAGATACCAAGTGGATAAGATTTAGCCAAATCAAAAAAGTTATTTTCATTAAAAGAGAGTCCAGAATCTTTTTCAACAATTTTTTTATAGATTTTAAAAGCATCAACATAATCAAGAGAGTGCAGAGTTGTATCTTCTACATCATTAGCTATATATGGACCGGCGATCTTCTCCCATCCATGTTTTGCAGAGGTAGATATATGCCATGAGTTACTAAGCAACAATGCTCCGTCCTGAATGATAGACTCTTTTGTAAAGAGAACCTTTCCTTGTTTAAGTGTCATCTTTCCTGCACCTGCACCGACGATGTTTGTTTTTATAGAAGTTGATTCGTAGAGTTCTTCTAAAAAATTTGTAATGCCACTAGAGAGTCCATCCACAAAAAGTACAATATCATCTGCCTCTGAGTCTATTTTACTCTTATCAAAGTCTGAAAAAGATGTGAGCGTTACTAATGCACCATGAGATAGTTCTATAACTACAATCGCATCAATGTAGTGTTTTTCTCCATAAATTACTTGAGGAAATATTGCACCACAAACACTCCCCTTTATTTCTGAGAGTTTAGAATGATCAAAATCACTACCCTCCGCAACTAAAAGAAGAAGATTTTGCTTTGAATCTTGAAAAGTATTAAGCAGTTCATTCATCGAATGAATTAGAAAACTTTTTACCATAAAACACCTCCTACTATTAAATTATATAGCAGGTAACATAAGAAATCTATTAAGTTTTAGTTATATCTTTAGCTGCACTATGTCCACTAGCCCAAGCCCAAGCGAAGTTAAAGCCACCTCGTCGTCCGACTACATCTAAAACTTCTCCACAAAAGTAAAGATTTTTCTGTTTTAGTGATTCCATGGTTTTTGGATTTATTTCTAAGGTATCAATTCCACCACCACTTACTTCTGCATGACGGAAACCGTGAGTATCACTAACTTCAAATCTCCAGTTTAGTATCTGATTTGCTATTTTTTTAGATAGTTTTGTATTTATTTGGGATGCATTTATAGTATGTGAAAGTTCTAACTTCTCTAAGATAGTTTTTGCGATTTTTATAGGTAATAAGCCATGTAAAATATCTAAAAGATTGACTGTTTGCCCGTTTTGAGCCATACTCATTATGTGAGCTGAAAGTTTTTGAGCTGTGTATTTTGGGAGTAAGTTTATAGATATATCAACTGCCTGATAGTTCATTAAAGATTCAGAAGCAAGCCCAGAAATATCTAAGATGGCAAACCCTGAAACTCCATAGTTTGTAAATAGAATATCCCCTTGGCATTTGGAAACAGCTCTTTTATTTATAAGTAGAGTAACTTCTCCATCAATTTTTGCTCCACTCATCTTGGTATGTAAATTTGAATTTAATTGTAGCTGAACTAATGATGGATATGTTGGAATAATATTGTGTCCATAAGTTAAAGCAAACTCTTGTCCGTCTCTGTTCCCACCAAGATGAGAGGCTGCTTCACTTCCCGTGGCAACTACAACGCAATCATATTCATTTAGCGGTTTTGTAATATCTGTTATTTTTGTCTCTGTATGAAAATTTACACCAAGATTCTCAGCATGATTTATAAGAAGTGAAGCTACACTCTTTGCTTCATTGCTCAGTGGATAAACTTTTCCATCATCTTTTACTTCAAGAACTAAGCCAATAGTAGAGCAAAATTTTTCAAAACCTTTGAACGAGAAGTTTTCAAGGGCATATTTTACAAAACTAGGATTCTCACTAAAGTAATCTTCTTGGTTTAGTGAAATATTTGTAATATTACAGCGACCATTTCCTGAAACTAAAATCTTTTTGGCACACTTGGAATTTTGCTCATAAATATCTACGCTACAAGATACTTTTGCACACTCTATGGCACATAAAAGCCCAGAAGCACCAGCACCGATTATAGCTACTTTTTTCATTTAAAGACTCACAATCTTAGCACCAAAACCACCTAAGTGTTGTGGTGCGTCTTCAAATTTTCTAACACTTGGATGAGCGATAAGAAAGTTTTTAACAGCGTAAGAGAGTTTTCCTGTTCCGATACCATGATAGATGATAACTTCATCCCAACCATTTAAAAGAGCATCTGATAAAAATTTGTCTAAAACTTCACAAGCTTCGTCAGCTCTCATACCGTGGAGGTCGCACTTTAGTCCAGCCTTTTTCTCTACGGTTACTTTTACATGAGTTTGAGGTTTTGGTTTTGTGATTTGAGTATGTTTTAAGTGTTGTGTTTTTACTCTAACTCTCATCCCCTCTACCTCGATAGTAGCATCTTTTTTATCTCGCATAGAGATTATGGTGCCTTTTTGAGAGTGGTATTTAACTTTATCGCCAACTTTAAATTCAACATCTATTTTTAACTCCTCTTTCTTGGCTCGTGGAAGTTTCTGTTTTGCTTTGTTCATTGCTCTGTGTATGGAAGCTGTATCCCCTGATTTTGCAGCTTTTTTTGCTTCATTTATTGCTACGGCATAGCTTAGTTTAAGAGCTGATTTTTGTTCTTCTAACTCTTTGAAAAGTTTCTCTTTTTGTTCTTTTAGGTAAAGTTCTTTAGCTTTTAAACTATCTAGCTTTTCATCAACTTTTTTATGTTTTTGTTTTAGTTCACGCTCAAGTTGTGAGCCTCTTTCTATTAGCAGACTCAGTTTTTCAGAGTTATCGCCATAGACAGCTTTTGCTTCATCTACAATCTTGTTTGAAATCCCATAACGACTTGCAGTCTCAAAAGCGTAACTTTTACCGATGATTCCCTGCATAAACTCATAAGTTGGCATTCTTGCATCTTCATCATAGATAGCAGCCATAAGTTCAACATCATCACGGTCTGCCATAAGTGCAGCTAGGCGTTTATGGTGAGTTGTAACAACTACTTTTTGACCTCTTTTTATCAGGTCATCAAGTATAACTTTAAAGAGTGCGGCTGCTTCGTCACTATCTGTTCCGAGTTCTATCTCATCTATTCCAACAAGGGCAGATTTATGTTCAAAGATTCGGGAAAACTCCTGCATTCGACCTGCAAATGTTGAGATGTCATTTTTTACATTTTGTGGGTCATCTATGATAGAGAGAACAGTTTTAAAGGAACCTATATGAGATTTAGTCTCATCTAATTTCATCGGTATTATGTATTTTGCCATAAATGCAGCCGCTAATATAGACTTTAGAAGCATAGTTTTACCACCGGCATTTACACCTGTAATCATTAAAATATTTTTAGAAAAATCAACACTTACAGGTTTTGCTTTGTGAAGAGCAGGGTGAATAAAG
>JAGHAW010000191.1 GCA_021161305.1 Sulfurimonas sp. | reverse complement strand
TTATATCTGTTGTAAAAATTATAAAGGGTGCAAAAGATGATTAAAATAGGTAAGATACAGCTAAATAATTTCAGATTTTTTAACTAAACCTACAATTGAACAAAATGAACTATTGAAAAATGGTGCTACTAAAAATAGAACTTATTCACTGGCAAATAAAAAAGAAATAAAAAAGAAATAAAAAAAGAAATGTTAAACAAGCCCTAAAACAAGGGATATGATTTGTTTTAATATTAAGAAAGAAAGGACACTGATGAATATAAACGCAAGAACAGCCATAACACTACTTTTAAAAGGTTTATTTTACAAAAGTGACCACGAGGATGCTTGGGATGAGTTGATTGAGGGGAGTTATGGGGGTATCTTTGATTATTTTGAGGTTATGGGGCTTGTTGTTATGGTGGATGAGAGTGAGGGGTTTGCTTATCTTCAAAATATGAGTTTTGAAGAGGGAGAGGAGAGTTTACCTAAGCTTATTCGTTCACGGGAGCTTAGTTATAAAGTATCACTTCTTTGTGTTTTACTTAGAAAAAAGATAGCAGATTTTGATATGCAAAATGAAGATACAAAGGCTATAGTTACAAATCAAGAGATAAAAGATATGGTACTGCTTTTTTTACCATCTAAAACAAATGAAGTAAAAACACTCAAAGAGATAGATACAAGTATAAAAAAAGTTCAAGAATTGGGGTTTTTGCGACTCCTTAAAAATCAAGATGGAGTTTATGAGATAAAACGCTCCATTAAAGCATTTGTAGATGCACAATGGCTAAATGAACTTGATCTGAAGTTGCAAGAGTATAGAGAGGTTGAGAGTTAAGATGGAACAGAGATTTGATTTTGCTACGGATGATACTAAGGCTGGGTTTAGGCTTGATAGGTTTGAGTTTTATAATTGGGGGACTTATGATGGGTATTATAAACTAGAACTTGCTAAGTCAAATGGACTTTTGACAGGCGATATTGGTTCAGGTAAATCAACCATAGTGGATGCACTTACCACTTTACTGGTTCCTCATCAAAAGATAGTTTATAATAAAGCAGCAGGGGCAGAGGGTAAAGAGAGAAGCTTAAACTCTTACATCTTAGGTGAGTATAAAAGCTCTAAAGATGATGATTTTACCTCGGCTAAGGCTATTTCTATTCGGAACGCTTCCAATACCTTTAGTGTGTTACTAGCAAACTTTAAAAATGATGGTTATGATGAAGAGGTTACTCTTGCACAGTTTTTTTATATCTCCTCTTCACAAGTCCATAAGTTTTTTGTGGTTTCAAAAACCCCTCTTAGTATTAAAAAAGATTTTTTTAATTTTAAAGATATAAGAGAGTTGAAAAAAACTCTTCGTAAAACTTCTCATCTTAGTGTTTATGATAGTTTTAAGGATTATTCTAAAGATTTTAGACGGTTGATGGGTATTAAAAATGAACAGGCTTTAAATCTTTTTTACCAAACAGTTTCACTCAAATCTATCGGCAATCTTACTCAGTTTATCCGTTTACACATGTTAGAACCTAGCACGATGGATGCTAAGATAGATGAACTTTGCAAAAACTTTAGTGAGCTAAACCATATGCATACTTTAGTGCTTCGTGCAAAGAGGCAGATAGAGTTGCTTAACCCCATAGACAAAGAGGGTAAAAGGTATGAAAGTTCTGTAGAGTCTAAGAGTAATTTTGAGTTATATAGAGAAAATCTTAGTGCTTATTTTGCCTCATTTAGGATAACACTTTTAAAAACAAAACTTCAAGAATTAGATATAGAAAAGAGTAAAAAACTATCTCAAAAGAAAACAGCTGATACAACTCAAAATGAACAAAATGAAAAGCTTTTAGAGTTGAGGTTGGAGTTAAAACAGAGTGGTGGAGATAGACTCAACTCCATAGACAAAGAGATTGGCTTTTATGAAAAATCCATGCAAGAAAGAAAACAAACAAACAAAACATATAATCAACTTGCAAATAGCCTGAACCTACCAACAGTTTCAAATGAGCATAGATTTTTAAACAACCTTAAAGATGCACAAAAAGAGTATGATGAGATAGAAAATTTATCTCAAAATCTTCAAGATAAGATAATCATCTCAAAAGGAGCTTCCAAGAGATATGAAGAACACTCAAAAGAGCTACATGTAGAGCTGGCTTATCTTAAAAATAATCGCTCAAATATACCACGAAGAATCTCACAAATAAGAGATACAATGGCTAAAGAGTTAGACCTAGATATGGAAAGTCTTCCATTTGTAGGGGAGCTTATAGAGGTGCAAGATAAGAAATGGGAGGGGGCTATAGAGAGAGTTTTACATAGTTTTGCTCTCTCACTTCTAGTGGATAGTGAGTACTATGATGAGGTTAGTGAGTTTGTTGAAAAGACTGACTTGAAGGGTAAGCTTGTATATCTAAAAGTAGATAGCAAAAAGAGTAGCACTAGGTTTGTAGAGGTGCTACCATCCTCACTTTTAAATAAGATAAATGTCAAAGCAACAGCTAAACTTTATGAACCATTAAAAGCGATGCTTGATGATAGGTTTAACATTCCATGTGTTGATAATATGAAAGATTTTAGAAGATTTAAAAAAGCACTTACTATTAGAGGGCAGTTTAAAACAAGTTTATCAAGACATGAAAAAGATGATAGATATAGTATTGACGATAGTAGAAACTGGGTTTTGGGTTGGGATAATGCTACAAAACTAAAAAGCATTCAAGAGGATTATGATAAAGAGTTACAAAAGATAGAGTTTATGACTCAAAAGATTGTAACTATTCAAAAGCAGATAGATGAGATGCAAGATTTTAGAGATAATCTTAGAGATATACTAAAATATAAGGAATTTGCTCAGATAGATTGGTATAGATATTCTAAAAGTATAGAAGAGCTTCAAACTGAAAAAGATGAGTTACAAAAAAGTAGTGATATTATCAATATGCTTCAAGAAAAGATAGCAGAGATAACCCAAAAGATACAAAAAGACAGGGTAGTGATAGAGGGTCTTATACAGAGTGTTGCAAAGTTGGATGCTACTATGGAACAAAGAGAGTTGGAACTAGGTGAATCAGTTTTAAGAGTTGAAAATGCAGAAAGTCTTGAAGATATAAGAGATGAACTAGAAAAATTAACCAATCAGTTGATAATGGATAAACTAAATCTAAATAATATCAAGATAAGTGAGTCAAAACTAAGAGAACATATTCAAAAAAATATAGATTCTTTAGGGGCTATTATAACTCGCTCTTCGCAAAATATTATAAAGCAGATGGGGCTATACAAAAATGAGTTTGGGGTGGAGTCTAAAGAGTTTGATAGTGCCATAGAGTCTCTTGATGAGTTTAGACAAAGGTTAGTTGAACTTAAAAAAGATGATCTGCCTAAGTGGGAAAGAAGATTTAAAGAGCTGTTTCGTGAAAAAACCATACAAAATATTGTTATAGTTCAAACAGAGTTAGAAGAACAATCAAATGAGATAAAATCAAAGATAGATAAGATAAATAACTCACTTAGAGATATAGAATATAGCGATGGAACATACATTGAGCTAATGGCACAGAGGTCTAGTAATATGGAAATAAGGGAGTTTAAAGAGAGTCTAAGGCATTCCATATCTGGCTCTATTAATGAAGAAAACCTTATAGATGAGTCTAAATTTTTAGAGATAAAGGCTATTATAGAGAGGCTAAATGGCAGAGAAAATCATAGTGATACAGATAAAAAGTGGCGAAAACTTGTAACAGATGTGAGAAATTGGTTTGATTTTTCAGCGATGGAGAGGTTTAGTAGTGATGAGAGTGAAAAAGAGTTCTATCCTCATAGTGGTGGTAAATCTGGTGGACAAAAAGAGAAACTTGCATATACAGTTTTAGCATCATCTTTGGCTTTTCAGTTTGGGCTAGAACATGATGAGGTAAGAAGTCGTTCATTTAGATTTGTGATGATAGATGAAGCTTTTGGTAGAGGAAGTGATGAGAGTAGTCGCTACGCTCTAAGACTTTTTGAGAAACTAAATCTGCAACTTTTAGTTATAACTCCTAAACAAAAAATAAATATCATAGAACCATTTGTAAAAAGCGTACATTTTGTTCACAATCAAGATGGTAAAAACTCTTCACTTCTCTCTATGAGTATTGAAGAGTTTGTTAAAAACAAAAAGAATAGTAGTGAGTAATGGCAAAGTTTTATGAAAGACAAGAGATTTATGCAAAGGCTTTAAAGATATATACTAGTGGAAAGCTGTTTGTAGATTTTATGCTTTGTGATGAACTTTTCCCACTAGAGATAAGGCTTAAAAGATTAAAACAAAGTGACCTACAAAACAGTTTTTCTACCATCAGAGATGAACTAAATCTTTTACAAAAAGAGAGTTTAGAACTTACCTATAAAGAGTTTAACTTTAAAACTATTGGTTTGCAAAAACTACCTCTATCTGTTGTGTTTAAAGATAGAAATATGCTTTTAGGTTTTATCAGAAAAAATGAAGAGTTTATTCAGTTTGTTAAAGATTTTAATATGATTATTATGAAATATCCTATCTTAAAAGAACTGTTACATGTAAAACCATTTTTAGTTATAGAATATCATGATATTTGGAGTAAATTCTTTAGTGTTTGTGACTTTTTTAT
>JAGHAW010000011.1 GCA_021161305.1 Sulfurimonas sp. | reverse complement strand
AAGAGAAGGCTCATTTCCACTTCCACAAAGGGAATTTTTAAATGTAAATATCCCTGCTGATGTGAGTGAGGCAAAGATGCAAGTAAGCTATGCTGGTTATAGGTTCTATGCAAATGACTCACATGTTCATAGAAATCCAAGAGGTGAAGAACACTATTGGTTGGGGCTTCATCCTCTCAATTTCTCGCCTAGAGATGGTGTGAATGGTATGAGTGATTATGAAGCGATAGAGGCAGGTTTTATCTCTATAACACCAATTCAGCTGGATATGAGTGCATATAAAAGCATGAAAGATTTACAAGAGTGGATTGATTAGTACACATGAGATATGACCGTATAAAACTTCTGCTTGGAGATGATTTTTCTAAACTTGGAAATGCCAAAGTTATACTTTTGGGTGTTGGTGGAGTTGGGGGTTTTTGTCTCGATTGTTTAAGTAGAAGTGGTGTTAAAGATATAACCATAGTGGATTTTGATACTTATGATGAGACAAATCAGAATCGTCAGTTATACTCAGAACTTCATAATGGTGAATCTAAAGTAGAATCTCTTACACAGCACTACCCTGATATTAAAATTATTGATATAAGGGTTGATGAGCAGTGGGTTTGGGATTTTGATTTTGATGAGTATGATTTGGTTTTAGATGCCATAGATGACACAAAAGCAAAATTGGCTTTGGCTCAAAAGTGCTATAAAAAACTTATCTCATCTTTTGGAAGTGCAAAACGGCTTGATGCCTCGCAGGTAAAGGTGGATGATATTTGGAAAAGTTATGGCGATAAGTTTGGCTCTAAAATCAGATATGAACTTAGAAAGAGAGGCTTTAAGAAAAAGTATAAAGTTATTTTTAGCTCTGAAGAAGCTATAACAAAAGAGAATGGCAGTTTTATGGGTGTAACGGCAACCTTTGGGCTTAATATGTGTAGTGAAGCTATCAAGAAGATACGAGGCTAATCTTGAAAAATCTATTTATACTCTTTTTTATCTTTGGCATGTGGAACTCTTCTTTTGCTGAGGATTTAGTTGAGTATGATTATGAGTTAGATGTTTACTATACAAATGTTTCTGCCTTTATAGACCTAGACAGAGATACTGAGATAGTAGATGCTTCGCACTATAGTGAGGTGGAGATATATTCAGATTTGCTTCTAAACTTTTTTGTACCAAATATCTTTTTGGTTGAGGCTTCCGTGCATCCAATGGGTATAGCCGGATTACATTTTCGAGAGTACAATGAAGATATGTACGAGAGAAGCAAGATAGAAGAGTTTAACTGGGTAAAAGCTCTAACAGCCGGATTTGAAGAGCCTTACTCTCTCTCGTTTTTTGTTGGTAGAATGGTTGTCTTTAAAAATGTAGAGGATGAACATATTGGTAAAAACAGAGCCTTCATCGGTACTCTTGTAAATATTGGCGATTACACCATAAAAGATAATCAGGCCCATTATGATAAGTGGGTAAATTTAGAGTTTAAACTAAAAGGAACCAGAGAGAAAAAAGATAGAGACCTTGACTGGAGTTTTAGAACCGGTTTTAGAACTCATGAAAATAGAGACTTTGCAGATACGATTTACATCGGTGCCAGAAGAAGTAGTATTGATTATAAAAAAAGTGAGTGGTCTTTTATGCATAATAGTGCTTTTTCAGCCATGGTAGAAGTAAGTTTGGAGAGTTTTGAACTTACAGATGCTGAATTTATGTTAGAGAAAAAATGGCCATTAAATTGGAGTGAGAAAATGAGTTTTGGACTGGGTGTCGGTTATCTATATATCGGAGCAGGTAAGTATAGAGGTGAGTTAAAAGATGAGGGGATAGACAATCATCAACTCATCTTGAGACCAAATTTAAAATGGTAAGGGAAGTAGTTGTTTGATTTTTTAGAAGTGTACTTAGGAAAGTTTAAAAGGAAAAATAATGTTTGATTTTTTAGACTCTGATTGGTTTATAATAACCTTAGAAATAGTTTTTTTGATTCTCATAATTTATGATTTGAAAAAATATAGAGAAACAAAGAAAAAAGAATATATTACAAATATTGTTTTAACATTTGGTTTTGCTGTTTGGACTCTTTATCCCATGTATATTAGCTACTTTGGCTGGGAAGATGAAGAAAAAGTGAAGATGATTTCTACATGTCAAGAGAGCAACAATACTAAACTATGTAGATGTGTAGATGATGCAATTTTTAAGGGATATACACATGATGAGTATATTGTATTGGATAAAAACTCAAGCGAATTTAGAGAATTTCTAAAAGAGAAAAAAGAGGAGTGTTTAGATGATAGTTGGTTCTAAAATTTCTTGTATGGGTATCGTTGGAGATGGTTGTGGAGGGGGAAGAGAGTTCATCATAAAAGATGGAGTTCTTTTGGCTTATGACCCAACTACAAAAGAAGAGACAACTCTGCTAGAAAACATCCACATGCCAAGAGCCATAAGTAAAAAGGGATGTTTGATTACCATAGAGTGCAAAGATAAAACAATAGAGTTTGATTTGTCATCTATGCAAGAAGTCTAGTGTAACCTCGACTGCAGATTTTTCTAGTTCCATATCTCCTGATATGGAACTTTATTACTGATTTGATCTATGCGTTCCATATCGGGAGATATGGAACCAGAAACCAGAAGTATCGTTAACATAAGTTCAACGCAGAAAATGAGCCTTTTATATGTTGCCCTTCGGGTAAAGAGAGAAGATACAATCTAGCTTCGTTGAAAATCTTTGAAGCTACTAGTAGCTCCTGTAGATTTTCGCCTTGTATCTTGAATCTTCTCTCTTTATTAAATTATGACATTTATTATGGTCAGGCACTTATGCAAGAAGTCTGATGTACCCTCGACTACAGATTTGTTTTTTATTAGTACTTAATGATATGTCTGATATCATAGCCAATTAGTAAGTGAGGAATGTATTTATGATGACAAAATTTTTATTTACCATAGGTTTAGCAGTAAGTTTACTTCTGTCTAATCTCAATGCTAAAGAGGTCTGTTTAGAAGACAAGATAACAAGTTTGTATGTGTCATTTTTTAATCGTGCAGCAGATGAAGACGGTTTAAATTATTGGAAATCTCAAAGAGAAGCTGCAGAAGCTAGAGGTGAAAGTGCTCTAAGTATTTTAAAACAATTATCAGCAGGATTTGCAACTCACCCTACATTTAGAGCAGCTTATAGATGCTTGCACACTAAAGACTTTGTTCGAGCGATATATCGAAACTCCTTAGGAGAGGCAGGTGATGAAGCAGGTGTTGAATACTGGGCAAATCTGCTTAGACATGGTAAGTCAAGATCTGATATGGTAGCTGAATTTATGGAAGCATCTCTAACAGCAGACCTAACACGAGAAAACTATCCAGCTCTATCTCAAGAGGAACTAAATGTAGCACAAAAAAGACAGGATTTAATGGCTAATAAAGTAAAAGTAGCTATAAGTTTCACAGATTCTTTAGGTAGATTTTCAAATATACAAGACTCTCAGAACCCTGAAAATGATCCAGCATATTTAGCTTCTGTTGGAGTGCTTAAAAACATTACTTCAGAACCAACAACAACTAGAGAAATAATTAGCAAACTTAATGATTTGCGTAATGATAATGCCAATGCAATAGCCATCATAAACAATAACTGGAAGCTTAAATACAGCACTCTAGACTATAGCACAATCATTTCAGAAGCTACAGGAAGAACTTGGCTAGATAGAAATATGGGTGCTAAAAGTATATGTACTTCTTCAACAGATGAAGCATGTTATGGCGATTACTACCAATGGGGTAGAGAGGCTGATGGTCATGAAAAACTCACTAGTGCTAAAACATTAAAAGAGTTCCCATCACTTGAGGCAGATAGTGAAAAATTTGTAATTTCTCAATTTGATTGGACTGAGGCAGATGATAGTGGTCTCCAAAGAGGTGAAAACTGGGATATATGCCCTATAGGATACAAAGTTCCAACCATAGATGAACTTTTAGCAGAGACACAAGGAAGTAGTGAAAGTGTATTAAACATTCCATTTAGTGGGCAACGCACTAAATCTGGTTATATGAAAGATAGAGCTACGGAAGCTTACTTACAATCAAGCACACCATCTTCGATTGGTCTTACCAAAATGCTAAGATATAATAATATATACGCCTCGTATAATATATCTACTAGAACAGTAGCAGCTCCAGTTCGTTGTATAAAAATACCAACCATGACAGGTCTGTTTCTAGATGGTGCAGTATCAAGACCTGATTATAGTTGTAGTTCTGGTAATAATGCAGTATCAAGACTTGATTATAGTTGTAGTTCTGGCAATAGTGGAGATACAAACTCTCTGGGTGAGTTTACATGTCAGGTTGATGATATGGTGAGTTTTTCCTTAGGTGGTACATATCTAGGCGGACTTCAAACAAAAGGGTTCATAACTCCTCTTGCTCTGTTTGATGGAGATAGAGAGGCAGCTACAAACTTTGCTCAACTTATGCAAACTCTTGATATAAATGATGAACTTTTAGAAAGATTTGGAGAGATTGATTTTTATTCAGAAACATTTGATGAAGATATTCAAGCTCTGCTAGGCGGAGATATAATATTGATAAGTGAAGAAGAAGCACAAATACATTTAGACGAAACTTTTGCAGCTTTTAGCATAGATGAGTGGGGAAACCCACTTGTAGTAAGACCAGATCCTGAACCAACAGACCCTGAACCAACAAATCATAAACCACACATAACATCAGCTGACACAATTAGTGTAAATGAAAATCAAACAGATGCTATAGATATAAATGCAACTGATGAAGATGGAGATACTTTATTTTATGGTATAAGTGGAACAGATGCTGATAGTTTTAACATAAATGCTCTTACAGGTGTAGTTACTTTTAAAGTAGCACCAGACTTTGAAACTAAAACTTCATATACATTTACAGCTACTGTAACAGATGGCAGTAGGAGTGACTCTCAGAGTATAGTCATTACTATCACAGATGTAGCAGATGTTGTCCCAACACTGGCAGACTCAACAGCTACTATAGCAGAAGACTTAGCAGAGGGTGGGAGCGTAGGAACTTTAACTATAAACAGTGCAGGGGATAGAGCAATAACTCAAATCACTCTTAGTGGAGTTGATGCTCCAAACTTTAGTGTAGCCACAGATGGTAATATAACACTAGCAAATGGAGCAAACTTAGACTTTGAGACTAAAACACTCTACAACCTAGAAGCTGTAGCTAGAAATGCAGCTGGATATAGTGTGCCTGTTTCACTCGACATTACTATCACAAATGTTGTAGAGGTTGCCCCAACACTGGCAGACTCAACAGCTACTATAGCAGAAGACTTAGCAGATGGTGGGAGTGTAGGAACTTTAACTATAAGTAGTGAAGGGGATGGAGCAATAACTCTAATCACTCTTAGTGGAGATGGTGCTCCAAACTTTAGTGTAGCCACAGATGGTAATATAACACTAGCAAATGGAGCAAACTTAGACTTTGAGACTAAAGCACTCTACAACCTAACAGCTGTAGCTACAAATGCAGCTGGAAATAGTGCAAGTGTTACACTCGACATTACTATCACAGATGTAGCAGACACTACAGAGCTTTACATAAAATCAGCAGTTTATGATAATAACAGGACTGTTCCAACAAAAGACGATAAACTCTACATCTATTTCAATAAGAGTATTTATGAAGATTCTATAGCAGTAGATACAAGTGCGAACTATGTTTTAAATGGGACTGGAGCAATAGGCTCAGCAAGTGGAAGTGACTATAACGACACTGTGTTTCATAGACACACTATAAGTCAAGATGATGGCTCAACAGGTTCTTTGGCTATTTCAACATCAGGAGATACAAACATCTCAATGGCTGTAAATACCATCAGAGATACAAATAATTTATATCCTCAGGACTATAATGAGACCATAGTTGAAAAGTTTATCTACATCAAAAAAACAGGACAGACTGACAGCTATGATTATGGCGATGATGGTTTTTATCAAATAGGTGTTACTCCTAGTTACACAAGAAATGATGCTACAGGTATAGTAACAGATAACATAACATCTCTAATGTGGCAAGATGACGAAACTACTAATGGAATGAATTGGTCTACTGGTGTAGATTATTGTTCAGGGTCAGAATTAGGTGGTTTTTATGACTGGAGACTTCCTACAAGTAAAGAGCTGGAAGGTATTGTGGACTATAGTGCAGTGGACCCAAGTATAGATGAAATTTTTGGTAATATTGAACCTGAATCTGAATCTACAAACTATTGGTCTTCTACGCATCAGAGCGGTAGTAATGAGTCTCGTGCGTGGATTGTTGACTTTTATGATGGTGCTGTGAGAAATGTCGATAGTCTAGATTTCTATACTTATCAAGTTAGGTGTGTTAGAGGGGGGGACGGACAGTGATTTGATACAGAATTTCATGAGAGAAAAATAAAAAAGTATCAACCACCATTGAGTAAGCTAAACAAAGTTATAAACTGGGAGCTCTTTAGAGAATCTAGGGTTAGAATTGTAGAATGATGATTGTATGAAGTCTGTCATTTAGAACTTTAGTTATCGTCATTCTGAACTTGATTTAGAATCTAACCTAAGCCAGTAAACAAAAAAGGGAAAATGAACCTTTCAGAGATAAAAAAGTTTTTATCTGTGCAAGCTTCATTTGAAAGTCATATAAAACATTCAAATAGCTACAATCTAATAAACGAAGCAGGAGTGATACATGAGAGTAATCCTTTTGATTATGATAGGACTTAGCATACTAAATGCTGAGTTTTTAAGAGACGATATAAATGGTGTAGTACTAGACACGCAAACAAAATTAATGTGGCAAGATTATGATCCTGATGCTCAAACTATAGAGTGGGAAGGTGCAATGGAAGTATGTGAAGATTCAACACGAGCTAGCTACACTGACTGGAGACTACCAAATATAAATGAACTGCGAAGTATAGTAGATAGGTCAAAAAAAAATCCAGCCATAGTTGATGGTTTTATTTATACTAAATCTGAATGGTATTGGTCTTCTACTACGACTGAGGGCGATGATGACCTTGTGTGGCATATTAGCTTTGAAGATGGTACTGTGAAAGATTATGAGAAGGCGTATAACGAAGAAGATGATTATTTTATGTGTGTTAGAGACGACGGTAAGCACGAACCAATAAACCCCAACTAGCTTTATAAACAGTACAAAAGATATGATTTGGGAAGTTGTTAGTTCGCTTGACAACAATAAGAGTAAGTGGATTTTCAATGTTAAATATTCTTATGCAAAGTTATGATTTAAGCCGAAGAATGGTGGTAAAAGAACTCGATACATTAAGTTTTAAAGAGTATTTACAAATTGGATATTATCCATATTTTTTTGAATCGAGTAGTACCGAGATATATCAAAATAAACTTTTTAATTCGTTAGAAAAGATTATCTATGAAGATATCCCATTTT
>JAGHAW010000206.1 GCA_021161305.1 Sulfurimonas sp. | reverse complement strand
TTTATACCTTAATTTTATTTCTATATTTTTTCTAGTTCCCATGCTTTGCTTGGGAATTCATACATATTTACACATAACAACAACTATATACATTCCCAAGTAGAACTTGGGAACGAGAGAATTCTAGTAAATTTATAGTGTATTATACCATCTTACAAACTATATCGCCTACCTCTTGATTCAGAGAATCAGCAACAACTTCACACTTAACTTTTAGTAAAAAACAGATATTTTTTCTATGCGTTGGGCTTAAACACTCATAATTACCCATACCTTTAGATATAACTAAATCAGCCTCATCAAAAAGTTTTTTAGCGTGTGAAGTTGCTCTTGAGTAAGCAAACCCCGGACTGTTTACACCACTGTCAACCAAGTCACAAAGTTTATCAAATCCAGCCTCTTTAGCCTCTTTCATAGTTACATCATTGATAATCGGATTTCCTCTTACCATATATGAGTAGTTTACATTTGGAAACAGCTCTTTTAAAATCTCAACAAACATATAGTCAAAAATATGTTCTCCAACATTGTCTCCAAGTATCACAACACTCTTGGCTTTTATTAGTTCACACTCAAGCTTTTTAAAATCATTATGTCCAAACTCTGTGTCAAAAACTTTTTCCAGTTCATCTTCTAAATCAAACTGAACTGCAGCTGCCAAATCTATAACATTACCTGCAACTGCGATTTTTGTAGCTGTTAAAAGTTTGTCTTGGCTCGTAGAGAGTTTTGTTTTTAAAAGTGGTACAAAAGAGAGTGATTTTTGAGTTGAAAGTTTTTTTACCTCATCATAAATATCTTCTTTATTGGCGATTTCTGCCATTTTCTCATAAACAGAAGATGCGATTTCAGGGGGAGTTAAAGAAAATGAAAAATCTCTGCTCATCTCTTCAACACTGTTTTTCAATTTGGATGAAAGTTCCTCAGTTGCTTCTATAGCTTGTGCAACTTTAAGACTTTGATTGATTATGCACTCAACACAAGTTTCATTTATATTCACTTGTCTGTATGCTCTTCGATGGCTTTATTCCACATAAGTTTATATTTTCTTCTCATAAATTCAACTTCTTGTTGTGAGAGTTTAAGTTGTTCTTGCAAAGTGTGAATGGTCTTTCTATCTTCATCATAAAGTTCTTGTAGAGATTCTAATGCTTCTCTCAAAAAAACATTTTCAACCTTTATGGCCTCAATAGTTTCATCTTTTGAATCAAGAACTTTTTCATGAAGATTTATAATAGTACCTATAGTTTTTTCTACAAACTCAGGCTGAACTATCATCTCATGAGTGTTATGAGCAGAAAGAACTTTAAGTTGAGCAGGAACTACTTCATCTGCACCTTGAGATGGATCAATCATTCTAACCCCATTCTCAACTTTAATAGTAAGTTTCCCCCGTTCACACAAATCATCAATTGCTGAAATATTCAGACCTGTCAACGCACTATACTCTTCTTCACTCATCCACTTCATAACTATTCCTTTAATTTATTTCATAAATTTAAGGGAACCTTTGCATATTATTTGTGACGATAAAGGAAGTAATTCCTTTATCTACGCTAACGCTTAGTTTCCTTCGACAGGAAGTCCACAACACTAGTGCCGTATGACTTATGTTATCTAAAGTTTATTTGATAATAGTCTCTATCTCTAAAGAATCCATCTCAACTTTTTTAGCTTTAGCAATTCTATCTTCTTTTAGTTTGATAGACAACTCTTCATTACCAAGAGCTAACATCTGCATAGCCAAGTAAGCAGAGTTTATCGCTCCAGCTTTTCCTATAGCAACAGTAGCAACTGGCATTCCAGCTGGCATTTGAACAGTTGATAGTAGTGCATCAATCCCACTCAAAGCAGAAGCTGACATCGGAACACCAATAATAGGTTTAACCGTTTTAGATGATAAAACACCTGCTAAATGTGCGGCCATACCGGCAGCAGCGATAAAAACTTGAGCACCTTTTTTTTCAGCATCTTGAATATATGTTGCTGTTCTCTCTGGTGAACGATGTGCAGAAGATATAATCATCTCATAGTTAACACCAAAGACCTCCAATGTGTCTGAACATGACTTCATCACTTCATAATCACTTTTTGAACCCATTACTATTGAAACAAATTTCATCTATTATTTCCCCATATTTTTATTTCTAAAATTATAATATTTTATTTTGTAATTCTTTGAACAAAAACTCTTTCATCTCATTTGCAGACATAGGCTTAGCATAAAAATAACCTTGAATATTTTCACAACCATTTTGTACTAAAAACTCTTTTTGTTTTTGCGTTTCAACTCCCTCTGCAATAACTTTTAAGTTTAAACTCTTTGATAGTGCTATAACAGCTTTTGCAATACCGACATCCTCCTCATCATAAGGCAAATCATTTACAAAAGATTTATCAATTTTTAGTTTATCAATGGGTAGCTTTTTAAGGTATGCTAAAGAGGAATAGCCTGTTCCAAAATCATCAACTGCTAGTTCTATACCAATATTACTGATTTTATTTAGAATTTTTATACCCTCTTGGGGATTAGTCATAATCTGACCTTCAGTAACTTCAAGTTCAATCCATTGGGACCTACACCCAGTTTCTTGCATCATTTTTTCAAACATAGGTATAAAATCTTTTTTTTGAAGTTGCTTTACGGCAAGGTTTAAAGCTAAAACACCAGGATTTAAACCATCTTTATACCATTGTGCTATTTGAGTCATAGCAGTTTTCATAACAAATCTATCTAAATCAACTATAAGCCCGCTAGATTCAGCAATTGGAATAAATTTATCAGGACTTACTATGCCCATAACAGCATGATTCCATCTAACTAAAGCTTCCATACCTATAAGTTTATCCGTTCTTCCATTCACTTGAGGTTGATAATAAACCATAAAGTCTTCGTTGGCTAAAGCTGCTCTAAGACTCGACTCTATGACAACCTTTTCAAAAGCTAGTTTTGTCATCTCCGATAAATAAAACTGAAAGTTATTTCTTCCCTCTTCTTTCGCTTTATACATCGCAGCATCTGCATATTTTAAAAGATCTTGCGAGGATGTTCCATCATTTGGGTATAGACTGATTCCTATACTACAAGAAACATAGAGTTCATGTTCATCAACCAAAATGGCTTTAGATAAAACTTCAAGTATTTTCTGTGCTATCAATGATGCATCTTCTCCTATTTTTAAATCTTGTACTAAAACAGTAAATTCATCTCCACCTAAACGAGCGATAGAATCTTCTTCTCTTATTATTTTTATAAATCTTTGTGCTACAATTTTTAAAACTTTGTCACCTATATTATGACCTAAAGAGTCGTTAATCTCTTTAAACTGGTCAAGGTCTAAAAAAAGCAGTGCCAATATTGTATGATTTCTTTTAGCTTTTTGCATACCTTGTTCTAGTCTATCGTTAAATAAAATCCTATTTGGAAGTCCTGTCAAGGCATCATGATAAGCTTGATGATGAAGAGCTATTTGAGCTTGTTTTCTTAAAGTTATATCTTGAGCATAGGCAATCGTACCTATCAAAGTTCCCTTTTCATCTCTTAAAAGTGAAAAAGACATATCAGCATCTATAATCTCTTTAGATTTTTTAACTAGTTGAACTTCAGTATGATACTCTCCATCTTTCATTAAAATTTCTATGTTTTTTTCAAGTTGTTTATAATCTTTTTCTACATACATAAACTTAACATGCTTACCAACTACCTCTTTAGCTTTATAGCCTGAAAGGAACTCTGCACCTCTATTCCAACTTATTATAATCCCTTGAAGGTCTGTTACTGTTACACTATCATGTATCTGCTCAATTATTTTTGATTGATAAGCATTTTTTAATTCTAACTCTCTTTTATGAGTTATATCACTATGAGTACCAGTCATACGAATAGCTTTACCATTTACATCATAGTGTGTCTTTCCTCGTAAATGAATCCAAATCCAATGACCATCTTTATGTCTAAGTCTATGAATATTATCTAAATATTCTGTTTTCCCTTGTATATTATCCGATATTGCATCTAAAACTTTTCGTAAATCATCTGGATGTATATGTTTTCTCCATTGTTTAATCTTATTTGGAAATTCATCTACGCCATAGCCTATTATCTCTTTCCACCTTTCAGAGACAAACAAAGTATTATTTATAAAATTCCAATCCCAAATAACATCTTGATTTCCTTCCAGAGCTAGTTCCATACGCTTTTTTAAAAATAGTATCTCTTTTTGGGCATCTTTTCTTCTTGTTATATCAACCATAGTCCAGAGAACTTCCTCTTGATTCTCTAGTACATCTCCAGCAATATGAATCCAAAAAAGTGAACCATCTTTTTTCTTAAACTGATAATCTATACCAACAGCTTTTCCCTGAATTACAAAGTTAAAAGCTTGTTCAGCAAAATTTAAAAAAGTTTCATGATTAATGTGAAAGATTTCAGCCGTAGCACTAAGAAGTTCATCCTCGCTATAACCAAAAACTTCACATAAATGTTGGTTTACAAGTAGATTCTTACGGTTCTTATCAACAACTAAGATTCCAATATGAGAACTATTTAAAAATTGTTCTAACCATTGAAGTCTTTTGTTTTTTAAAATTTTCATTCTATCTTTTTGAGTAAGTTCCCATACCTAAATGAGCAGATGTTCTTAAAAATGTATAAGCAGGTAGAGATGCTGGTAGAGTCATAGGATTTACATTTCCACTATGAACCTCTTCCCACAATTTACCATTTTGAGCAAGCAATTGTTTTAGTTTTAAGTAGATTCTTCCATCTCTCTCATAAATCGAGCCAATCTCATTATCTACCATAGCTATCTCACTTCCAATAGGTGCTACTACTTCTAGTTCATCATTTGGCAAAGTTTTATACTTACATAAAAAGTGAGTTCCCTCTTCATTAACCACACCACTAACTTGATGAGTCCCAAATTGCATAGTAAAATCTAGACTTTGAGTATCATGCTTTTCAAATGGTCTTGATACTAAGTAAGCATCTGTATATCCACGATTTTGTAAAGATTGCAATTCATACTGATATTTTTCAGCATTAAACTCTTCATCATAATAATCATCTATTGCCATTCTATAAGCTTTTGCTGTTGTAGCTGCATAGTAAGCAGTTTTTGTTCTACCCTCGATTTTTACAGAATCAACAACACCAGAATCTAAAATCTCTTTCATATGTGAAGCAAGATTTAAATCTTTTGCATTCATAATGTAAGTACCAACTCCCTCTTCTTCATCAAGTCTAAAAAGAGTCCCTGTCTCAGGATTTGCAGCGTAAAGTTCATAGTCAAATCTACAATCATTAGCACAACTTCCACGATTTGGCACTCTACCACTTTGAAGGGTTGAGATAAGACATCGACCACTATATGCAAAACACATAGAACCATGAACAAAAACTTCAAGTTCAAGTTCTGGAAGTTCTGTTTTAATAGCCACAAGGTCTTTTAGCGAAATTTCTCGTGCTGTAATGATGCGAACAGCACCCATGTCATAAAAGATTTTTGCATCTAAAACATTCATAACATTAGCTTGAGTTGAAAGATGTAGTGGCATGTTTGGAACTAAGTCGTGACAAAGTTTTAAAACTCCCGGTGTCGCAACTATAAAAGCGTCAGGATTCAATTCTGCCATTGCCAAGATATGTTTTTTAAGAAGATTCAGTTGAGAGTTAAAAGGAAAACCGTTTATAGTTACATAGACCTTCTTGCCTCTTTCATGAGCGTACTCTATACCCTCTGCAAACTCTTCCATACTAAATTCTTTGCCACTTCTTATACGAAGTGAAAAATGACTAACACCACCATAAACAGCATCAGCACCAAAGTCAAAAGCTATTTTTAATTTTTCCAAAGTTCCCGCGGGAGATAAAAGTTCTACTTTCTGCATTATTTTGAAAACTGATCTAAAAGTGCTTCAATATCATCAGTTGATGCTAATTCATTATGCGTATCACCGGCAATATGCGTAGCAGATGAAACTCTTTTATCATCATCAATTTTACCTTCAAATAGCGTGTTCATATATTTAGCTAATGCTCTCATAACATTTATAACCCGTTCAATTTTTTGACGGTGTATATCTTGGTACTGCATTATATCCATAACACTCATTATAGAATCACCACTATTTTGTAAAACTTCTATAGCATCATTTGCTTCACTCAGTGCAGATTCATTTTTAACTAGTTGAGTACCAAAAGCCTCAACATCTGGAAATTTTGTACTCAGAGTTTTAAAAAGTTCTATATTGGAA
>JAGHAW010000040.1 GCA_021161305.1 Sulfurimonas sp. | reverse complement strand
CCATGAAAATATGGAACATTTTACTACTCAACTTTCTTCATTAGAAGATAATACATATAGCAGTAGTTACATAGACGAATCCAAAAAACAAACTGTTTTAGAAGATAGAGTTGGAAACTCTTCAGGTAATATTGTAGTAAACGACACGGTAAATTTTAAAGAAAATGACTATAAAACAGATAATGAACTTTTTAAAAACTGGATAAAAAATCCTGAATTAATGAAACTTGCTTTACCTTATAATAGTGAAAATCCAATTCTTGATCCATTTGATGATAGTTTTGAGAAAATAATTCCTACTGAAGAAAGATACAAACACACCTATGTAACTGGTACAACAGGTAGTGGAAAAAGTGAATTACTCAAGACTTTGATTTACAGAGATATTAAAAATAAAAATTGTAGTGTAATACTTTTAGATATCCATGGAGACCTTGCTGAATCGGTAACTAGGTTGGTTACTAAAGAAAGACTCGTATTAATAAATCCAATTTTAGAAAAGAATATGACCCCCACAATAAATCTCTTCCATACAGAGGACGAGGCAGAAGATAATATAGAACAAGTTTCACAAATGATTACAGCAATTATTAATGGAATAAATGTAGGAGACAACCCTTCTGGAACTATGATAGATATTCTTGAAAATTGTATTCCGCTATTAGTAAGAAGCAAGGATAAGGATTTTTACGATTTAAAAAGGTTAATGAAAGATGTTCCTAAACTCACTGGTACAAAAGCAGAAAAAGCAGTAATACAACAGAAGAGAGATAGTATAGAATCTGAAATTAATAAGTTTAGTAAAAATGAATTTGAAGAAGAATATTTTCAAGATGAATTTATGAGTGTTAATAATAGCACTAGACAAGCAGTAAAAAGAAGACTAAACAAAATACTAAAAGACTCTATGTTCTCAAACCTTACTAATGGGGAAAATAAAATTGATTTACAAAAAGAGATGAATACAAAAGGTAAAGTTATTATTTTTAATATACCTAAAAGTAAAATGCTAGGTACCTACAGACATTATATCAAGTTCATTATAGGGTTAATTCAAATTATCGCATTGAAGAGAGCTGATAGACCTGAAAATTTAAGACCTCATACACACTTATATATAGATGAGTTTCATAATTTTATCACCCCTACAATTGAAGAGATATTAACAGAAAGCAGAAAATACAAATTATTCTTAACTCTAGCACATCAATCAGTATCACAAATTAAAGATCCAAATCTTAGAGATATTATTTTAGATAACACCAATGTCAAAATTGTTGGTAAAAATAGTAATAAAACTTTAGATATGATGAACAAAACTCTTAATACAAAACTTGAAGATGTTACAAAATTAACAGCTGGTGAATTTTATTTTCAATCTGGAAATAGTGATATAATAAAAATTCGTAACACTAAAAAACTATTAGATGGTGAGGGAAGAATATCCGATGAAGAATGGGAAGAGTACAAGCAATATCAATTAAAACATTATTATAGAAGTACAAAAAAAGAAGAAATAGACCCTAGAATTGAATATCAAAAAGTAATAGAACATTCTGAAATGCTGAATGAATTTATGGATGCAATTAAATCTAAAAATGTATCAGACCAATCTTGTTTAAGAAAAATAGAAATTTCAGATACAGATAGATTTAAAGAGATCAAAGCAGATTTTGATTATATTAACTCTGATACAAAAAAACAACAACCAAGAATTAGACAGCAAGAAATTAATATAGTTTTTAAATTAGCATTTGAACAAAAAGAACTAATTGATAAAGATGAGTTTTTTAAAAAACTAAGAACTAAACAGTTAATGTTTACTAAACCTAAAATGATGTCAAGAGACAAACAATACCGTGATAAAGATAAAGGTAAAAGTCAAGAAAGATACTATCTTATCCCAATTTAAACTTTGGTTATTTTCCCTATTCCAATCTCTATTCTACACCTATTCAGAGTGTATTCTTGAGTTTTTTCAAAAGTTACAGAATATTTTAGAGAATACTTTAGAATATTCCTATTTATAGGACTCTATAAGCTTTTTTTTAATTATATATTCTGTTCTTAATCATGCTATAGAAGAGTGGAAACACACCTCTTTTATACAGAGAGAACATATTTTATATTTAACTCACTTTATACTTCTTAAAATTCTCAGCCTGCTCAAATATCTCTTTAAACACTTCATCTTTAGTAATTGGTGGATAACCGTGTTTAGCAAGAAGCATAATCAATGCAACTTTTAGTCCAGCCTTAATATCATCGCGTACATTCCAATCCGTATACTTAGTTTTATCATCAACTACTTGCTTTACTTCTTTAGCTAGTACTATTAATTTATCTTCTGGGTAATCAAAGTCAAACTTATGAGCTATTGCTTTTAAAATGTCGTAAAAAGCTTTTTCTTCAAAGTCTATGCCCATATCTCCAAATGATTCTTTCTCTTTTTTTAATGCATGATACAAATCAATAATCTCATCAGTGAAGTCCTCTAGGACTCCACTGACTAAGACATCTTCTTCTTTTCTCTCGTTGTACTTTTCAACTAGGTCTGTAAACTTTTTAGAAAAATCTACAGCTTTTGCTTTATTTACCTTTTTGAAATCTTCTAGTGCTTTTGCCAGTAGCTGTTGAAGTAGTTTTATCTTTGTATTTGGTAGTTTGATTTTATCAATCTTGTTGATATAATCTTCATCAAATATATCTATCTGAGCTTCATCTTCCGACCCAAGTTTAAAGATCTCTTCAACTCCATCACTTTTAAGAGCTTCTGCTATCATCTCTGACACTTTACTATTCATCTGTGCTGTATCAGGTGCATCTCCACGAGTTAGTTTAATCACGATAGAGCGAACTGCTAAATAAAAGTGAATATGGTCTTTTTCATTTTGAGTGAACACTTCACTACCACAACAAATATCATATGCAGATTTTAGCCTTTTAACAAGGTACATAAATCTAGTTTCTAACTCTTTAGTTAGCTGTACATACTCGCTAGCTTTATTTAAACACTCTAGCTGTTCAGTTGGACTACCTTTAAAATATAAACTAGTATCAAACTGATGAAAAAGTTTAGCTAGTAAATCTAACTGATCTTTCACAACAATTACAGAGGCATTTATATCTTCAAAGTTTTGACCATCCATTTTAGAAAACTGTTTAAGAGCTTTATTCATAGCTGTTTTAATACCTATATAATCAACTACAAGCCCTTTTTCTTTCGTTTTGTACTTTCTATTGACTCTTGATATAGTTTGGATGAGACTATGCTCTCGTATAGGCTTATCGATATATATCGTGTCTAAAAATGGCACATCAAAGCCTGTGAGCCACATATCTACAACTATGGCAATTTTAAAGTTTGATTTTTCATTTTTAAATTGTGTATCGAGAGTTTTTCTATACTCTTTTGTACCAAGCATATCGTACAATTCTTTTTCATCATCTTTATTTCGAGTCATAATCATTTTGACTTTTTCTAGTGGTAGTACCTCTCTCTTTTCTTTGTCTGTAAGCTCTACACCTTCATCACAAACTCTTTTATCATTCCACTCAGGTCTTAATGCTACAAGCTCTTTAAACAGTGCATAAGCTATCAACCTACTACTTGATACAAAGATAGCTTTACCTTTAATTGTAGCACCCTCACTGACCCTATTTTCATAGTGCTGCACAAAATCTTTTGCTATAGCTTTAAGCCTATCTGGATCACCAAGTATTTCACTCATATTTGTCATAGATTTTTTACTGTCATCTACCTGGTACTCATTAGCTCCAGCTTCTGCACACTCTTCATAGTAAGCTTCTATATCTTGTAGTTTACTATTGTCCAGTAATACTTTAGCAGCTCTTCCTTCATACACAACTCTAACAGTTATCTCATCTCTTACTGATTCAGTCATTGTATAACTATCTACTACATCTCCAAACACATCTAAGGTTGCATCTATTGGTGTACCTGTAAATCCTACAAAGGTAGCATTTGGTAATGAGTCGTGTAAATATTTAGCAAAACCATAAGTTTTTTTAACACCACCTTTTGTCACTTTCACTTTTTGGTCTAAATTGATTTGACTACGGTGAGCTTCATCAGATATACAGATGATATTTGTTCGCTTGCTAAGTAGTTCTAAATCTTCTGTAAATTTATGGATAGTAGTAAGAAACACTCCACCACTCTCTCGACCTTTTAATCTTTGTCTTAAATCTTCACGACTCTCTACACTTACAATTCCATCGTCACCTATAAAACCTTTTGCATTACCAAATTGCTGACTTAACTGTGAATCTAAATCTGTTCTATCTGTTATGAGTATTATTGTAGGGCTTGCAAAATCTACACTTTTCATAAGCATTCTTGTAAGATAAAGCATAGTAAAACTTTTACCACACCCAGTAGCACCAAAGTATGTACCACCTTTTCCATCTCCATGTGGCTTTTGATGTAGTTTTATGTTTTCATAGAGTTTTTTAGTAGCATAGTATTGTGGATAACGACATAGTATCTTTTCATCTTTTTTAGATTTGTCAGGTATATAGATAAAGTTGTGGATAATATCTACTAATCTCTCTTTGTTAAACATCCCTTGAATCATACTATACATAGAATCTATACCATCTACATCTATTTCATTACCTGTTATCTTTCTCCAAGCATAAAAGAACTCATAGGGAGCAAAAAATGAACCTGCTTTATTGTTCACTCCATCGCTTATAATACAAAATGCATTGTATTTGAAAAGCTCAGGTATATCTCTTTTGTATCTTGTAGTAAGTTGCACAAAAGCATCATGGATCGTAGCTTCTTCTCGTATAGCACTTTTAAACTCAAACACCACTAATGGTATACCGTTTATATACAGTATGCCATCAGGTATTCGTTTTTCATAACCAACTATCTCTAGCTGATTTACGATTTTAAAATTGTTCTTATCTACATCTTCATAGTCTATAAACTGTACATGTATATCTTTAGCTGTTGAATCTTCTCTTTTAAAGATAAAGCCATTAGATACTAACTTCATGATAGATTTGTTTGTATCGTATAGATCGCTAGCAGGATAGGACTGTAGTTTTCTAATAATTTGAGTTATTTCACTATTTGTAAGATTATTATCTTTATATCTAGTAGCTAAATACTCTTCTAAATCATCTTTGAGTAGTACTTCACTTGCATCTTTTTGAATTTCTTTACCATATTGGTATTTAATTTCTTGTTCAGCTAGTAACTCTATAAATGCTAGTTCTAGTTTTTCTTCTGTAAATTTATTCATTGCTCTTCCAGTTCTCAACAAAATTTATTACCATTAATACATATCTTCTGTATAGTCATCTATTAAACCAATTGGTAAATCGTCATTTGGATCTTTACTAAATCTTTTAACTACAAATCCTTTATAGTCCTTCTCTATAAACGGAGGCACATCATTGTCAACTAAAATTATTTGACAACTTTTGTTCGCTTCCTCCAGCTTTATCGATAAGTCTATTATGTATTCATATAAAGATTTATACTTTCCTGCACTTTTTATTTCCTCTTGAATATCGTCATTCTCATCAGTATCTGATAAGTATTCTTTTTTTGTTTTTTGTAGATATTTTCCAACAGTGTCTATCATTAATAATCTTGGATGATTTGTATTCTCAGTTATACTATATTAAATAATATT
>JAGHAW010000045.1 GCA_021161305.1 Sulfurimonas sp. | reverse complement strand
TCAAAGAAAAAAGATACCAAAATAGTAACTTATCATGACCCATGTCACGCAAGAAAGATGCAGGGAATCTATAAAGAACCAAGAAGCCTTATAAGACAGAATTATAAAATAGTCGAGATGAGCGACCCTAACTCATGTTGTGGTTTTGGTGGTGTGACGATGCAGAGTGAAAAGTACCACTTCGCAAAAGCAGCAGGGATTCCAAAAGCAGCGATGATTAGAGATACAGAGGCAGATATAGTAAGTGCAGAGTGTAGTGCTTGTCGCATGCAGATAAATGCTTCTATGAACTATGCTGAGGTTAAGACTGTTTTTAAAAATCCTATTGAGCTTATTGCCCAAGCTTTGAGAAAATAATTTATATGACATATAATAGTTGGAACAATATCTACGACACCTTCGACCCAATAGCCTTTCATATAATTTCTATGCCAGTTCACTGGTATGGGATTATGTATGTTTTGGCTCTTGTAAGTGCTTTGTATATCGGTAAGTACTTTATAAAAAGAGATAATCTTGACTTTGAGAACAGCCAACTAGATATGTATTTTATCTATGTTGAAGTAGGTGTGATTTTAGGTGCAAGATTAGGTTACATACTTTTTTACGATACTCAAACTATGTACTATCTTACTAATCCATGGCAGATATTTAATCCGTTTGCAAATGGTGAGTTTGTCGGCATACGAGGGATGAGTTATCATGGTGCTGTTATTGGTTGGTTTATAGGCTCATATCTCTACTCTATAAAACACAAAGTTGAGTTTGGTAAGATTATGGATCTTGTTGCTGTTAGTGTTCCTCTTGCTTTTGTTTTTGGTCGTATAGGAAACTTTTTAAATCAAGAACTTATAGGTCGTGAGACAGATGTTCCTTGGGGGATTCTGGTTGATGGAGTGCTTAGACATCCATCGCAGCTTTATGAAGCACTCTTAGAGGGTGTAGGTGTATTTTTGGTAGTTATTTTTTATAGAAAGTATAAAAGCTTTAGTGGAGAATTGATTTTGGTCTATGGCATGAGTTATGGCGTTTTCAGATTTTTAGCTGAAATCTATCGAGCCCCAGATGTTCAGATAGGCTATATCTGTTGTGATTTTATAACTTTAGGTCAAGTTCTTAGTCTTGGTATGAGTGGAATCGGAGTTGTTCTTTGGATATATTTTTACATTAAAACTAAAAAAATCCAATAAAACTTATCTATCATGACGGTGAAGTTTTTTATCTCTGTGAACAGAGCCTTTCCAAAAGTGATTAACTGCCCAATAGGCTAAGCTAGAGCCGATAACTGAGTAGAGTAGTGTTCCTGCATATAGTGGGATGAAAATATTATCAAGGTTTTGGCTAAACCAATCCAGTGTCATTTCAACAGGTTCTGGTTTGATTCCAAGAAAAAAGCTTCCAGTCAGATACTCCATGTAGTACATAGGAGGCATTGTAAAAGGGTTACTTAGCCAACACATTGCAAGACCTATGGGTACATTAAACTTAATCAACGGCATAAGTGCTAAAACTAATGCCATCTGCATAGGCATAGGAATAAAAGCTATAAATATCCCTATAAAAACTGCTTTTGAAATCATTTTTCTGTTTGTTGAGAGATATTCTGGTGGAATCTTATACTTTTTTATAAAGGCTTTTAATTTCTCATGTTTGCTTGTTTTTTTTAGCGTCTTTCTTATCATGGCGTGATTATATCTCTTCGTAACTTATATTTTAAATAATATGCTAAAATTCCATATATTATTTAAAAAGAGTAGCAATGTCATTTGAAAAACTAGGACTTATCAAACCACTTCTATCGGCGATTCATGAGTTAGGTTATGAGCATCCAACAACTATACAAAAAAGAGCTATACCTTTGGTATTGGCAAAGAGTGATATTTTTGCTACGGCTCAAACTGGAACAGGTAAAACAGCGGCTTTTGGGCTTCCTATCTTGCAGAAGCTTAGGAATGTACAAGTGAGTGAAGATAGAGCAGTTAGAGCTGTGATACTATCTCCAACTCGTGAGCTTTCTATTCAGATTTTTGAAGATATAGGCAGTTACGCCAAACATATGAAAGTTGAGTGTGCCGTTCTTGTTGGTGGAAAAGATATAGAGGCTCAACAGAGGGTGCTTAAAAAGGGTGTTGATATTATTATAGCAACACCAGGGCGATTTTTAGAGCATGTGGAAAATGGACTTGATGTTAAAAGTATTGAAGTTTTTGTGATTGATGAAGCAGATAGAATGTTAGATATGGGATTTACCAAAGAGATTAGAAAAGTACATCCACTTCTGCCTAAACGACACCAGACACTGCTTTTTTCAGCTACATATAGCGATAAAGTTAGAAAGTTATCAAGACTTGTCCTTACTAAACCAGCTTTTATAGAGACATCAAAGAAAAATTCAACGGTAGATACGATAAATCAAGTTGCTTATATGGTTGATACTGATAGAAAAGCTGGACTTTTAGCTTACCTAATTGGCTCAAGAAACTATCCACAAGTTTTAGTTTTTACTAAAACAAAAGTTAGTGCAGATGAACTTTTTATAGAGCTTCAAAAAGATGGTCTGAAATGTGGAATCATTCATGGAGATAAAACTCAAGCGAATCGACTAAGAACTCTAACTCAATTTAAAGAGGGTAAGATAAGAGTTCTTGTTGCTACTGATATAGCTTCGAGAGGTTTAGATATAGAAGAATTACCGTATGTTATAAACTACGAACTTCCTTCCGTTCCTGAGGATTATGTGCATAGAGTAGGGCGAACTGGTCG
>JAGHAW010000149.1 GCA_021161305.1 Sulfurimonas sp. | reverse complement strand
GTAAAAGATACATGAATCATCTAAAAGCCCTTAAATTAGGTTTGTTATGGTGTGAGTATATCTAACTTTATAAAACTTCAACCACTTTTTGGATATAATCGCAAAATTAATTAAATAATTTAGTTAGGATTTTTATATGAAAAAAGAGAATATTGACGGAAAAGTTTGGACTTTTGGTAAAGATATTGATACGGATTTAATTATAGCCGCGAGATATTTGAATACATCAGTTCCTGAGGAGTTAGCAAAGCATGTGATGGAAGATTCTGACCCTGAGTTCGTAACTAATATGAGTAGAGGTGATATAATAGTTGCCGGTGAAAATTTTGGTTGTGGAAGTTCTCGTGAACATGCTCCTATAGCACTTAAAGCCGCGGGTGTTGCTGCAATAATTGCTCCAACTTTTGCAAGAATTTTTTATAGAAATGCGTTTAATATGGGACTTCCTATATTTGAATTGCCAGAGAGTGCAGAGATAAAAGAGGGTGATGAGATTAATATCGATATGAATGCTGGAACTATCACTAACAAAAGCAGAAGTAAAACTTATAAATTTACTCCTATTCCAGAATTTATGCAAGAGCTGATAGATGCAGGTGGTTTAATGAACTTTGCACAGAATGAAATTAAAGGCAGATAATGAAGAATTATAAAATAACACTAATCAAGGGTGATGGAATTGGTCCTGAGATTATAGATGAAGCAGTTAAGGTTTTAGATGCTGTATCTTCATGTTGTGGCTTTCACTTTGAGTATGATGAAGCTTTAATGGGTGGTTGTGCTTATGATATGACAGGTGATCCCCTTCCACAAGAGACTATAACAAAATCACTAAACTCTGATGCAGTTCTTTTTGGTGCAATTGGTGGCGAAAAATGGGACAGATTGCCTCGTGAAAAAAGACCGGAAAGTGGACTTTTAAGATTCAGAAAAGAGCTTGGTGTTTATGCAAATCTTCGTCCTGCAATTGTTTATGATGAACTTATAAATGCATCATCACTAAAGCCTTCGGTAATCAAAGGTGTTGATTTGATGGTTGTTCGTGAACTTATTGGTGGAATCTATTTTGGTGAGCCTAAAGGTCGTGATGAGAGTAAAGGTTGGAACACTATGGTTTACACTCGTGATGAGATTGTTCGTATCGCTCATAATGCTTTTAAAATTGCGATGGAGAGAAGCAAACGAGTCTGTTCTATTGATAAAGCAAATGTTTTAGATGTTTCCCAATTATGGAGAGAAACCGTAGAAGAAGTTGCAAAAGAGTATCCGGAAGTTGCACTTTCTCACATGTATGTTGATAATGCTGCTATGCAACTTATAAGAGATCCTAAACAGTTTGATGTAATGCTTACGGGAAATATCTTTGGAGATATTTTAAGTGATGAAGCTAGTATGCTTTCTGGTTCCATCGGTCTTCTGCCATCAGCTTCAGTTGGTGCTAAAATTGGTGTTTATGAACCTATTCATGGTTCTGCTCCAGATATTGCAGGGCAGGGTATAGCTAATCCAATCGCAACTATCTCATCAGCTTCTATGATGTTAAGATATGAACTTGGTGAAATTGAGGCTGCAGATAAGATAGATGAGGCTATTAAAAAAGCATTAAAAGAGGGTTACCGAACTCAGGATTTAGCACAGTTTGATGCAAAAGAGGTCTGCTCTACTAGTGAAATAGGCTCAATTGTAGCTAACTATATAGTAAGATAGATATAAAACTAAAAGATGCAAACACTTACACTGGCAAATATTTATGAACTTCAAGGTCTTAAAGAAGAGGCTTTAGATATTTACAAAGAGATTTTAAAAAAAGAGCCTTCAAACAGTGATGCAAAAATTGCAGTGAGAAGACTCTCTGGTATAAGAAAAAAGTTTTTAAATGTAAATAGTGAGATGAAAGAGTTTTTCCTTAAAATGGATACAGATATTGAGTTTAATGAATTTGAAAGGTGGTTGTTGAAATCATGGAATTAAAAGATGTAATATTATCTACTTTAGCAGAGATGGAAGATGATCCAGCAGAGCAGATTCCAAGCTTTGAAAAAAAAGAGCCTCAAAAAATAGCTAAAGTGGAAGTAAAAACTTTAGAAGAAGAATCAGAATTTACAGTGCTAAATAGTGAACTAGTATATTTGAACTCAATTAGAGAGAGACTTTTAGTTCTTTTTGAAGGTTTCCAAACACCAAACAATACAAACATAGAAGCAAAGGTTGATATGACACTAAACTTTTTGGAGTATGTTTTGGCAACCATAGATTCCAGAGTTGAAATGTTAGAAAAAGGAAATAAAAATTGAGCCAATACAGAGTACTTATAGATGCAAATGATGAAAAAGGTTTAGTTCATAGAATATCTACAGTTTTTTACAATCATGACTTGAATATACTTTCCAACAGTGAGTTTGTTGATAAAGAGAACAATAAATTTTTTATGAGAAGTGTTCTTGACGGAGAACTGGAGTTAAGAGAATTTAAAAAATCTATCTATGATGTTTTACCAAAAAATTCAACAGTAGAGGTTATAGAGCCGAAAAAGAAAAATATTATTATAATGGCAACCAAAGAGATGCATGCACTTGGAGATATTCTCATTCGTCATGAAGCAGGTGAGCTAGAGGCAAATATTTTATGTGTAATATCTAACTATGATAAGTTAGAATCTTTAGTAGGTAAATTTAATATTCCATATATAACAATTTCTCATGAAGGATATGAGCGTTCAGAACATGAGAATATGGTGATGGAATCTATTGATAGTTTTAAAGATGTAGATTATATAGTCTTAGCTAAATATATGCGTATTTTAACTCCTAGATTCGTAGAGGCTTACGAAGATAAGATTATAAATATCCACCACTCATTTTTACCGGCATTTATTGGTGCAAATCCTTATAAACAAGCCTATGACAGAGGTGTGAAGATTATTGGTGCTACTGCTCATTTTGTAAATAACAATCTTGATGAGGGTCCAATTATTGCTCAAGAGATAATACATGTAAATCATACTTATGGCTGGAGAGATATGCAGCGATCAGGCAAAGATGTAGAAAAAATTGTTTTATCTCGTGCATTGAAACTTGCTCTTGAAGATAGAATCTTTGTTTACGCAAATAAAACGGTGATCTTTTAATGATATACACTAAAATGAGCAAAGTCCATTTTAGTGGCAGGGACACAATGTCCCTACAACCCCCTAAAGCTACAAAAAATAAATTCTTTGAGAGATTATATAATGTCATTTAACTTAGTTTTAGTAAATCCACAGATACCAAACAACACAGGTGCTATAGGAAGACTATGCGTTAATGCTGGAGCATCTTTGCATATTATAAAGCCAATAGGTTTTGATATTGATGAAAAAGCTGTTAGACGGGCAGGGCTTGATTATTGGGAAAAACTTGATTTGCATGTTTGGGAAAGTATAGATGAGTTCTTTGCTAAAAATGATATTACTGATAATGCACACTTTGCAACTACAAAGACAGATAGACCATATTTTGATGCAGAGTTTAAAGAGGGTGATTTTATTTTTTTTGGCAGTGAAACAGCAGGAATTCCAGAGGATATTTTAAATGCTTATAAAGAGCAAAACATAACTATACCGATGACAAAAGAGGGTCGAAGTTTGAATTTGGCTATCAGTACAGGAATTGTACTTTATGATGCGATTAGACAGAACTATAACTCATTTAAGGAAAATGTATGAATCCAGTTATAGATGGAATTGTATTTTTTCTTTTTATACTTTTTATGATATTTGTTTTTGGTGGTTATCACAAAAATAAATCAGCCCAAAGAGAAGAACAGTTTAAACAAGAAGAAGCTAAAAACAAAGAGTTAAAAGAAAACTCTTAAAAAAGTTTATTTGCCCATATCTCAATACTATTTTCAAATTTTTCAAAAAGACTTTCTGCATTTTTAATAATAAGTGACATCTTTCATCCTTTTAGTTAAGTGCCTGACCATAATAAATGTCATATCTAACAACATATAAAAGGTTTAGTTTCAAGGCGAACTTTTGTTGGCGATACTAGTATCGTTAACATAAGTTCAACGCAGAAAATGAG
>JAGHAW010000084.1 GCA_021161305.1 Sulfurimonas sp. | reverse complement strand
CGCTATTTTTACCGCCCATGTAAACATTAAATCCAAAAACATCACCTTTTTTTGCTAAGGCAAAGTACAAATCATTTGCAAAAAAGGAGGTAACATTAGCACGATTGCCGGATACTGCAACAGAGACACGACGAGGTAACATCCCAACATAACGAGGATTTTGCACTATGTAGTTCTGCATCTGCATTATGATAGGGTAGGTTTCTATCTCATTATATCTACCACGACCATCATAGATATTTGTAACTATATTTCTAATGTTATCGCCAAAACTTTGCCATGTAGTCAGACCAAGTGTATTTAACTTTTTCCAAATTTCTAAAACATTATCAGCTTCAAGCTCATGAAGTTGAAGTCCTGCTCTGGCTGTAATGATGATAGTTAGGTCATACTCATCTACTACTTCTGCTATGTGTTTAAACTGTTGGGCTGTTAATCTTCCCGCAGGTACACGAAGTCTCATGGTAAATTCATCTTCTAAAAAGTCTGTTGTAAAGATTCCAAAATCTTGAAGATAGTATCTATCTCCCTCTCCCAAGTTTTCAAAGTCAAGAGATTCAAACTGTTCAAAGTAGTCAAATGGTCTTAGTCTGGCCTTGTATTTTTCTCGTTTGTTTAGTTTTTCTTCAACAGGTTTATCCGACATGAATTACTCCATAAAATTTTGACGCAATTATATAATAATTCACATGAGTTTAATGTATAATGGCACTAAAAATACAGAGAGTTGATTATGACGAGTAAAGTAGAGAAGATTTTAACGACTTGGCACAAATATTTTAGTGATGAAGAGAAACAATACTCGGAGTTTGAAGATTCAGATATTGAGTATTTTGTCGGCTGTATGCTTTACAATTATTTTGCATTTTCAAAAGCACTTGAGACTATGAAAACTATGGATTTATCTTATGATTTTCTCTTGGCATGTGGAGATGAGTATGATGAGATTAAGAGTATTATAGAGAGTTTGGAGTTTGATACAGAGGTGGAAAAATTGGGGTTTTTACAAAACTACATAAGTGAATCAAGGTTAAAATACTCGGATGATGAGTTATACTTGCTAAATAGACTTGAGAATCATATTAATGGTATGGCTGATAGATATGAAAATGACATAGAAACTCAAAAAGTGACTTTTGAAATTTCAACAAAATCAAGAAATCCACTAATAAAATGAAAAAGTATTTAATAACTTCAAGAGAGTTTTACACGGATACACCCGCAGTTTTTCGTGCTATTTTGCATGAACAGCTTCAAATTCACATGCCGGAGTATGCACTCTACCGTGATAAATCAAATCCTGACTATGATGTTCAGGCTGAGTATTTTACGCAAGTATGTTCACAGTTTGAGGGTGTAAAAAGTTTTATTCATCAGAAAGTGGATTTGGCAAAAGAGTTAAATGCAGTCGGTGTTCATCTCACTTCAAAACAGTTTGATGAGATTCCATATGCCAAGAGTCTGAATCTTGAAGTTATAATAAGTACACACACTCATGAAGAGGTTTTAAAAGCTCAAAAATTAGGGGCTGACGCCGTAACATACAGTCCGATTTTCACAACACCCGGAAAAGGTAAATCAAAAGGTTTGGATGATTTAAAAGAGTTGTTAGCTAAGTGTGATATAAAAGTTTTTGCTTTGGGTGGTATAGTTGAGGCAGGGCATGTAAAGATGCTAGAGAAGGCTAAACCTTATGGTTTTGCTTCTATCCGTTATTTTTACCAAGATGCCCAGCCAAGAACCCACTAGAAAAAGACCATTGTAAATTGTAGCCCCCGCATGGTCCATCAAGATTCATAACCTCTCCGCAAAAATAAAGCCCATTTATAAGCTTGCTCTGCATTGTTTTTGGGTCTATCTCTTTTAGGTTGATTCCACCACGAGTTATCATTGCCATTTTGAAGCCATCATGAGAGGTTATTGTTAAGGGTGTCCAAGCTAAGAGTTGTATCAGTTTTGCTCTTTTTATACCCTCTATCTCTCTGTATTTTGCATTTGGATCTATATCTGCAAGCAGGCATAACTCTATTGATAAGGCACGAGGGAGTAGGGTAGAGAGATGTTCTACTATCATGGCATGTGGATTTTTAGAGAGCTCATCTTTTAAATGTTTTGTAATTTGCTCCTCATTCATCCCTTTTGTGAGATTTAAAAGCAGTGGAACTTCACCATATCTTTCTAAAAGTGGAGTTATCTCTCTTGCAAAATCCAAAACAACAGGACCTCTAATACCATTTGATGTAAAAATCAAGTCACCTTTGGCACGAAGTTTTTTATGTTTTTTTATATCTACTCGTAGCTCAACTTTAGCTATAGTATCAGCACGACAATTCTTTACCCAACTCTCTTTAGTTTTTAGAGGCATCATAGCGGGATAAAGCCCAGTTACCTTGTGACCTAACTCTATAGCCATAATGTAACCATCCCCTTCTGCTCCGAGAGTAGGGTAGCCTAAGCCACCAGTGGCGATTATGATATTTGGTGCATTAAATATTTTGTTTGTTGTTTTAAGACCTGTGATTTGAGTGTTTTCATACAGAATATGTTCAACTTTTTGTGAACATTTAATTTCAACACCAAGTTTTTTCATCTCATCTTCAAGTGCAGTTATAATAGTAGTTGAACTATGAGAAGTTGGAAAGACTCTAAAACCGTCAGGTGCATGAGTCTCAACTCCGATTTGGGCAAAAAACTCTCTTAAATCCTGATAGTCAAATGCACCTAAAGCATCTTGCATAAAACGACCATCACGACCAAAGTGAGTCATAAACTCTTCATTTGAAAGTGTATTTGTAAGATTGCAACGACCACCACCAGTAGCTTTGAGCTTTGCACCAATCTTTGGCAGTTTTTCTAAAAGTAGAACAGATTCACCTTTTCGTGCAGAAATTATGGCAGCTATCATTCCAGCAGCACCAGCTCCAACAACAATAAGATGATAAATAGGGTCAGGTGTCAAATTTCAAATTTCCAAATTAATATTATATTTTTCATTTTATTAATTATATCCATAATAAGTATAATTCTTCAAGATTTTAAGATTTAGTTCACTATAATTTCTTAAATATAGATAAGGTATAAAATGAAAATTGTAT
>JAGHAW010000119.1 GCA_021161305.1 Sulfurimonas sp. | reverse complement strand
ATATATAACAGATAATGAAATTAATTTAAGTGAAGAAGATGCTTGGTTAAAACTTTTAGATCAAAAAGTAATATCAATAAAGAATCACACAACACTAAGAAGATTTATAAATGATGAGCATTATGGGTTTCAAAGCAGAGCAGGAACAATAGAATTCAATTCAAGAGCATTAGATGAAATATTTAAAGAGTATATATTTAGACAACCTACATTATTTAACTAGACAGCAAATAACTATCTAGTTAAAACCATTTTAAATATTAAAATAACTAGAACGGAATTTCATCTTCGTCTACATCAATTACTGGAATATCATCAGGCTTCGGCATTTGCTTCTGAACTTGTTGATTCGCTTGATACGACTCTTGACTCACTTGATTGCCATTCTTGTCTTGATGCTCATATGTGGGTTGCTGAGGTGCTTGATATGGTTTCCCATCATATCCCATAGGTTGTTGAGATTGTTGTTGAGGTTCATCATATCGACTATTGTTGTTATTATTCTTTAAACTAGAGCCATCATGAGTAGGAGCATATGAGTTTGGAGGCTGAGTATCGTCCCTACTGTCTAGCATCTTCATAGTCTCAACAACCACCCCATGCTTAGAACGCTTTTGACCATTCTGATCAGTCCATTGGTCTAACTTTAGTCTACCCTCTACTAAAATCTTACTACCTTTACGAAGATACTGATTAGCAACTTCTGCACTACGACCAAAAAAAGTAATGTCCACAAAACAAACTTCCTCACGTTGCTCTCCATTTACTTTAAACTTACGGCTAGTAGCTATAGCAGTACTTGCTATAGCCATACCACCTTGTGAATACTTCAACTCTATATCTCTAGTTAAGTTTCCTAGTAAAATTATTTTATTAAACACTATAACCCCTTGTCAAAATAAATCCCACTCTTTTCTTTATCAAACTCAGAAGGAGGTAAAATCCCAATATGCTCTTTTAATAAAGCTTTAACCTTATCAAACTCTTTTTTATCTTTAACTTGCAATCCAATATGGAGCATCTTCGTTTCCTTTATTTACTATATGCCTTACTAGCTTTAGCAGCAACTTTTTTCCAATCCGTTTTTTCTTTCATTTAATCTCCTTTCTTTTTATTTTCAGATACCACAAACAACAGCTTTTCAGCAAGTTTAGCGGCTTCATTATTTGACATAAAAACATCTTCAATAACTTCTCTTCTTCCAGAGAGAGACAGCTTTATGTCTGCTTGTCTTCTTTGACACTCAGTAACCCCTGCCCCCACACAACTGAAAGAAACACTCGCTCCATCAAGAGCTTGCATGTTTTTTATCCTCTTTCCTCTTTTTAGAGGCTTTTTTCTCACTACTTTGTCTCATTTCATGTCTTCTTTGACCCCAAGTTTTTTCGCCCCTCATATGTTTTTCCTTTGTAGATTTTTAGGTATAACCACTAGGGGTCACAACCTCATTTGTAGCCCTAAAAATAGGGCTTTACTTTTTTACCAATGATGTATGATGTTTACAATAAGTGCAACATCAGCAACCACCCCAATAAGAATATAAATCTTATCCCTTAAGAGCATTTTTCGCAATCATCTTTAAGATAAGATAGCCCACTAAATCAAGCTCTGGGTCTTCATCATCTCCATCTTTTTGATTAGCTATGCGACTAAGTTTATCATCTATCCGAACATTTATCTGTTCAATGGTATCAGCCTTAGAAAAGATACGCTTTGGATTTAAAGCACTATCTCCGTATTTTATATTCTTATCAACAAGCATTTCAACAATAGGAGCGAGAACTAAAGCAATCTTTTCTCTAAATGTATCAGACGAAGTAATGCTTTTAGTGTCATTAGAAATAATACCTGCTTCAATAGCTTCATTTATAGAGGGAATACTATCTTCTTTAAACTCAAGAGCAAACCGTGTTGAAGATAAGTCACTAGTAAATAAGACATCAATAGTGGTTGTATGCCAAGAAGTACCACTACCATGTCTTGTTTTTAGTAAATAACCAGAAAGGAGAGCTTTACGAACAAAAGGCAAGTCTTCCAATAAAAATAAAGAATAATTTTGCTCCTCATCCCAATGAGGATATTTGCACTCTATCCATTTGAAAGGCTCATTAAGCTGCTTGCAAAAACAGACAAAATCCCCAGAAGCAAACTTCTCAATAAGCTCAAAGTGAATAGATATGTTTTTATTAGCACTAATGACATCGGGATCATCAGATATCTGAACAAGAGGTTTAGCCACAACATCAACACCCTCGTGCATAATACGACCTTTCTCATGCTCCTCAAAAGTAAGTTCACTATCCTCAGTAGGCTTCTCAAAAACAGGCTCTCCATTAACTAGCCAAAACTGAGTAAAAGCATGGCGTGTGATAAAACCACTCACATCTTGTTTATTTACAGTAAAAAAAACACCGCATTTACCAATAAGATAATATTTAGCTGATTTATTGAAAAAGCCATCCGCTGAAAAGCTACTTGTAAGATAATCAAACGCCTCATTATTTGCTTCAATGTAACAATCTTTTAAATCTACCATCTTATTAATCATTCGGCACAATAATCCAGTTTCCACCAGACTGACGAATAGTAAAAGCTCTTTTATAATCTTCACAATAAGCAGTAATAACCCCACTATAATCAACTCTAGCACTATTTACATAAGCACAAACATACCCACTAATCTGAATAGCCTTGGAAATACGATGCATCTCGCTCTTACTAAACTCGCTAGCACCAAGAACTCCAGCAACTAACAATAAAACTAAAATAATCTTTTTCATAATCTTTCCTTATTTAGCAGCACTATGGAACTTTCGTCCAATAATAACAGCAGTATATAAAACAACCTCTTCATCATCATGAGTGATTGTCGCAACAATTTTAACTTGACTAACAGCATCTTTCCTCATAGGAGTAAAAAAAACATCATACTTCTCAGCTCCACTATGCTTAATAAGCGGAGCAAGATGAGCATCCTCAATAAAACAAAATCTCTCGCTAAGTTCAAATCCAATATCACTCAAAGAATCTAAAGCAATATGAGAATCCATTTTTTTGTCTACATTTTCACAAATAGCCACAGGATAAACATAATCTGCACTACAAGTATCCATACTAAAATCAACATCAAGAAAGCTCAATATCTCATCAGAATGAAGCGAAGCAGTATCATTCTTACTAAGAACCGAAGCAAACCCCTTTAAGAGCTTTTTGTGACAAAGCACCTCTTCTTCATCAAGCATAGGAAAATGAAACTTAATCATCTTTAATGTATCAGCTCCCCAAATCCCACCTCTTCCAATAAGTGCAAAATTTAACACTAAATCAGGCATCTTATCTCCAACAAAAGAGCATAGCAAATCTAAATCTTTTTTTCTTAACTCATCCAACATCTTTTTCTCCTTTTAAAATATATAAAATTATAACAAAACAAACAAGGATAGTTTCTTCTATTGACATTCGATGTCCTGATAAAATACTACCCCGAACCCAAGACCATTCTCTGCAACCCAAAAAAAAGCCCAAGTCTTTTTATAGACCTGAGCTTTTTTTATTAGTATCTTCTCAGAAGAAGAAATATCACAGACTTTTACATCACTTTCCGACAAATGATGACAGCAAAGCAGAAACTTTTTTGTAGATAAATCTTATCATAACAAAACTAACACTCTCTTGATTAAAGTCAATAAATTAATACATGCGAGTCTAAGGTTGAAGATAGCCAATAAATTGCCGCTAGGTAATTTATTGGCTACTCTGTTTTGTT
>JAGHAW010000262.1 GCA_021161305.1 Sulfurimonas sp. | reverse complement strand
GTATTCATCTTTGCAAAAAACGGAGCAAACCGGACACCTATGTCACTTTAATTCGGACACTCATGACAGTTTCATTCGGACAGTGATGACGGAAATGATTCGGACACTTTGGTCTAAAAACCGTCAACTTATATTCGTTTAAGAAAGGGATATTTTCTAAATTCAAATACACTGATTGTAAATTTATTTACAGGGGTGTTAGTAATGAGGATAATATTAATGAAATCAGTTCGTGATATTGTAAAATTCCATAGTGATATGGGCTTATCAATCAGAAAGATTCAAGGTGCTACTGGAGTAGCTAAAAGTACAGTTGCAGATTATGTCAAGCGATTTAAAGAGCTAGGCTTATCACTTGAGCAGATAGAAGCATTAGATGATGATTCACTTCGTCTTCAATTTTTTCCAGAGATAGAAAGTGTAGTAGTCTCAACTAAAGCTATGCCTGATATGAACTATATACACCAAGAACTCAAACGACGAAAAAAGACAAAGGTTACCCTCTATCTTCTATGGGAAGAGTACAGAATAGATAATCCTGATGGCTACGGATATACACAGTTTAGAGTTTATTACAGAAGATTCAATAAAAAACTCAATCCATCAATGCGTCAAACACATCTCGCAGGAGAAAAACTGTTTGTAGATTATAGTGGCTTAGTAATGCCAATCTATAATCAAAGAACTGGAGAAGTAGATACTGCACAGATATTCGTAGCAGTTCTTGGTGCAAGTGGATACACCTTTGTGCACGCTACACACTCTCAAAAACAAGAGGACTTTATCTATTCTCATGTAATGTGCTACAACTTCTTTGGTGGAGTACCAAGAGTAGTAGTTCCAGATAATCTTAAAAGTGCCATCATCTCCAATAATAAAAATGGAATAGTAGTTAATGAAAGCTATGCTGACTTAAATCGTCATTACGGGATTGTTGTTGAACCTACAAGAGTTCGTAAACCAAAGGACAAACCTAAAGCTGAACAAGGTGTTCAAGCAATTCAAAGATTTATTCTTGCAAAGTTTCGCCATCATAAGTTTTTTAGTATAGATGAGCTAAATGAGGCTATTGCCCAACTTCTTGATGGATATAACAATAAAGTTATCAAGCACCTACAACAAAGTCGTACAGAGCTTTTCAAGGAACTTGATGCACCTTATCTCAATCCACTTCCTCTAAACAATTATGTTTACAAGCAGTTTAAACTTGCCCGAGTAAATCAAGATTACCACATAACACTAGAAAAGTGTAATTACTCAGTACCCTTTAAATACATCAAAGAAGAGGTAGAGGTAAGATATTCCACACAGAGTGTCTATATCTACACTAAGCATAAACTTATTGCTACTCACCCACGGCTAAGAAGAGTTGGAGACACATCTACACTTCATGAGCATATGCCTAATGATCATCAATATATTAATGAGAAAATGAATCCGGATAGACTCCGTTCATGGGCTAAAAATATTGGTGAGTACAGTAGTGTGTTTGTTGAAGATGCATTTACAGAAGTGGAACATAACCCTCAGGCATATAGAAAAATATCCGCTGTACTCTCACTTGCAAAACTATATGGAAATACAGAACTAGAGTTGGCACTAATGTATGCAGTACAGATGAGAACCATCACAACTAAGTCCATAAAATCAATACTTGATAAAAAACTATATCTTGCCAAAAGTGTAAATAATATCCCATCAGCACAACAATCACTATTTAATAATCACACTAACATCCGCGGTGCGGATGAGTACAAATAAAAGGAAATCATAAATGGAACATATAAATATAATCAATAAGCTAGATGAGTTAAGCTATAAAGGCTTTAAAGAAGCATATATGCATCAAATTGAAGATGTTAATTATGATAGTGTCAGTTTCGAGGATAGACTTTATCAGCTTCTTGATGCACAAGATATATTTCTAAAAAACAAGCGAATACAGATGGCATTTAAACTATCTAAAATTAAGGATAAGCAAGCAGCAATTGATGCAATTGATTTCAGTCCAAAAAGAAAAATCAATAAGACTCAAATACATTCACTAGCAGCACTAAACTTTATACATTCAAAGCAGAATATTATTATTACTGGAAAAACAGGAACTGGAAAGAGTTATCTTGCTCAAGCTATTGCAAATCGTTCTATCATCGATGGCTATCGTGCCTATTACATTAGGACACCCTTACTCCTTGAAGAGATTAGAATATCAAGAATAGATGGAACATACACAAATCTTTTAAAAAAGTATTCTAGGTTTAAATTGCTTGTTCTTGATGACTTTGGAGTTGCTCCAATGCTTGAAGATGATGCTACAAATCTGTTTGAAATTATTGAAGATAGAACAGAAATAAATTCTACAATAATTACCTCACAACTTCCAGTTAGTGAGTGGTATAACTATCTCAATAATAATACTATTGCAGATGCAATTTTAGACAGAATAACTCACTCATCTCATAGAGTTGAACTCAGTGGTCCATCTATGAGAAAAATCAAATCTAGCATCAATAGTGAGGAATACTGAAAAAGCATTCGGACACTTTATGCTAAAATACTGTTACAGAAAATATCTCTTCTTAAACTGTCCGAACTGAAACGACATGAGTGTCCGGATACTCCGTTATATGCATTTAAAGCCCTTTGTGAGAGGGCTTAACCTATTTTATGTATTTTAGCACTTACTCTATAAGGAACTATAATACACTTAAAAATAAGGGGTGTTTTTTTAAACCTTAATCGCATTATTTCACTTCTTTTGTTTAGAGATTTGTTTAAGTATCTGCTCTCTTAAATCTTCTAAAAATTTAATATGCTTAGGTTCTTTAATAACTCCATATTTCCACTCACTTTCACTAAGTGCTTTAAATGTTAATAATGCACTCTCAGGTATAATTTTTCTTATCTCTATTATCTTGTTTGATAATCTTTTTATACCTATTCGTGGTTCATCCCAACTTGTAATAGTGTTGAGAGTTGTAATACCTTTTGGATATTTCAAGGAACTATCTTTAAATATTAATAATTCATTGATAACTTTTAAAACATCCTCAGTAAAAACTTTTGGAGCTTCATTATTAGCTCTACTTTTGCGATAAAAGATTTCACTCTCTTTACCATTAATTAAAACGGTTTGCTTATGCTCTCTCATCACTCATAGCCTTAATAAGCTTCATAGGTATATCTTTATTATGATACTCAACTGCATCGTAACCAGCATCCCTACAATACATTAAATCAGGAGCATAAATATAAATTTGCTGTAATACTTCAAGAGTGTTGAGGTTTTTTATCTTCAATCCCTCTTTTTTCAGTATCTCTTTTAATGCTCTTATATTAATATCATACTCATTACAAATATCTTTATAGTGTTGCTTAGTCATATTAAGCCACCGCTTCAATAGTGTGAGCTTCAAGGAACGCTACAATATCGCTTCTTTTGTACTTAATGTATTTTCCCATCTTACTATACTTAAGATGTAGATTTTTCATCCGCCATTTTGCAAGTGTTGAAACACTAAAACCAAACTCTTGGTGTACTTCATTTGGATTAATCCACTCTTTTTGTATAGGAGTATTTATAACTTCTATCGCTTCATTTTTTGATGTTTCCATCTTGTTTTTACCTCATAATTCTAAAAAAAAGATACTAATACTTATGTATCTTTAGACACTCTAAGGTGTCCTATCAATTGACTATGATATTATAGAATTTCCCTATTTAAGGGCTTATATTGAGGTAAATATGGATTAAGTAAGTATTAAGTTAGTAGATTTTATTTGTAGTAGTCTCTGTATTTTTCCAGTTCTTCAAATTCTTTTTTTCTCTCTTCATCATTTGGATTATTTTTACGATTTGGGTTATCGTATATGTCTTTAAACATTTTTATTATTGTTTCAGTTTGTTTTTTTCTTCTTATCCTTGTATCTTTAGTAAGTCCATAATTATTCACATCTTCAAGTAACTGTTTTAATAAATCTCTTGTATCTTTTGGGTTTGTATTATGTTCCTCTATTAGTTCCTTACTTGTATCTCTAAAAATATCTTGGGAATGTTTAGGAACTCTTACTTCTATTTTTGTATCAGATTGTAAAAATCTCTCTATTTTTTCAAAATCCTCTCTTATCTTTTGAGGGTCGTATTTATTTTCAATTACATCATTAAAATAGTTATATTCAATTATTGCATCAAGGCATATAAATAATATCTCTTGCGTTAGATTATCTTTAAAATAATTTTTTATAAGCATTATTTTATAGTGAGCTTCATTTGTAATATCTTCTATTATTTCTTTACGAGGTTTTTTAGTAAAATAATCTCTATGTAGTAAAAATCTTGCTTTCTTTTTACTGTTTGGTGGTAACAAAGGATTTTTATTCTCAATATAACTTTGATACTCTCTTATTATTTGTCCTCTATAATTTTTTGATGTATCTCTACTCCTTTGTTTTTTTTCATCTATTAAATTAGATATTTTTTTTTCTAACAGTTTTTTATCTTCACATAAATTTTTCAATTCTTTATACATTTCTACTCTCTCATCTGCACTAAACTCTCTCATCCGATAACCTCCACATCTAAAACATCACTAATCTTATTTAAGCCCTCTTGACCGCTTTTATAGTGATTGATACTAAGGTACTTGTTAATCGTGTTTACATCTTTATGACCTAATATACCGCTTAATATAATAGCCTCTGTTTGCTGTTCTGCTAACATTGAAACTAAGATATTTCGCATATAATGAAGAGATAGATTATCAACTCCAGTATGCTTTTTTAAGTTTCTCATTTGTCTATCTACATTAGTAATCACACCACCGTTTATAGGACTTGGAAACACTAAGCCCTTAATCTCTTTGAATTGTAATAGTTGAGCTTTTATCATAGGAGCTAAAGGGTATTTTTGATTATCATCATTTTTAGTGTTTGTTATCCAGTAGTAATCATTTACAAAGTCGATATTTTCCCATCTAAGATTTAATATCTCGGATTTTCTTCTACCAGTAAAACCAAACAAAAATAAAGCTTGATAGAATGGTTCATCTTTGTAATAAGTAGTGATACCCTTATATACTTTGTTAAATAGTTCAGTAGCATTAGTTACTATCTTCTTTTGGTTTGGTATCTTTACATTTATAAAAGTTGTAGGTATCTCTTTAATCATTTTATTTTCAAGTGCATATTTAAACATAGGTTTCAACACTTCTAAGATACTCTTTTGAGTTCGTGGGCTTAAGCCTTGTTTATCCATTGAGTTAATAATCTTATCAATTTGTGTAGGTAAAATCTTATTTATCTTTTTAGTACCTATCTTATTTTTATCAAGTGCTTTTTTTCTTTGTAATTGTTCTTTTGTGAGTTTTGTAATATCTTTAGCATTTGCATTTTTATAGCTACCTATGTATCTGTTATAAATGCTCTCTTTGATTGTTTTCCAGTTCGTATCTTTTATATTTTCATTGTATAATTCAAAGAGTTTATCAAGATTTATATCTTTTGAACTATAACCAGCTTCAAGTGACTCTTTATATTTAAGTAGTTCTTTTTTAGCTTCATCTATGCAAGTTTTTTTATTCCATCCAGTAACATTAGCTTTTATCTTGAATGATTGTCTATACCTCTTATCTTCTATTCTAAAATCAAATAAGAATTTTGTGTTATCGCTCTTATGTATCTTGATGTTAGACTCATTCTTAACTTGTATATAATCACTTACTTTTAAAGCCATTTGTAAACCTCTTAATATTTAAGTTTTTAGTGGGTGTCCTAATGGGTGTCCAAACTTATTACATCATTATACTCTATAAGGAATTAATAGCAACACTTAAACTAGGGGTTTATAGGAATTTGGTTATAATAAATATCTTAAGGAATGGT
>JAGHAW010000175.1 GCA_021161305.1 Sulfurimonas sp. | reverse complement strand
CTTTATAAGTTATAAGTAGTTCATTTATACTTTTTTCATCATAATCTAACACTTTTGGAAATCCACCAATCTTTAAAAATCTTTCAAACTCTCTACTTATTTCTATTTTTTTTGAAATTAAATCCAATTTTGAAGAGATGCTTATATTGTTAAATTTTAAAAACTCATTAAAACTAAGAGGATAAACATCTATACTAATATATCTACCACTTAGAACGGAGGCTATTTCACTACTAAGCATAGATGAATTTGAGCCTGTTATTGTAAGGTATGATTTTTTTAGTTCACACTCTTTGTTTACCCATTTTTCCCAATTTGGAATATTTTGAATCTCATCTAAAAAAATGTATGGTTTTGATGATGGCTCTAGATACTCAAGGTATGTCTCTTTTATCAGCTCAAGTAATCCAACATCAAGATGATTTAAAAATCTAGGGTCTTCAAGATTTACAAACAGTATGTTACTGATTTTTACACCGCTTTTTACAAGTTTTTTTATCTGATTTAACATTAAGGTAGTTCCAATCATTGATTATCTCTATTATATTTGTTTTATCCAATGTTTTATCTCCAAATTGTATGTTATATCATACAATATCTTGCATTATTTTTCTATTAAATCAATCCCGCATGGCACACTCTTTAGAAATTCTATAGCTTTTTTAACGCTATCACCTTCTATGACACTTCCGTGTTGTGGTAGGATTCTCTCTATCTCATAAGAATCTAGCTTGTTTAAAAAAGAGGTCAATATCTTAGAACTTGGCATGTAGAGTTGATGAAAAGCTTTCATGTTTTGTAGTAAGTTATCATCTTCAAAAAGTGACCACTCTTTTGATACACCACCAAATAAATCTCCACTAAAGAGAGTTTTAGTTTTTTTATCATAGGTAACTATTGCCCCTGGAGAGTGAAGAAACGGAGCATATATAAACTCTAACTCTCGCCCACTTTTTAGGGTTATCTTGTAGTTGTGATTATCTACAACATAGATGTCAGATTTTAGTCCATAGTGCCTTATAAGTCTGGCAGTATTTGAGTGAGCAGCTATTTTTAGATCGGGGTTATCTACAACATCTTCTACTATAACCATATTTCCACACACATCAGGGTCTTGATGAGACGCTACTATAAGAGACACAGTTTTAAAATCAACAACTTCTAAAACCTTTCTCATGATGGTTGGAAAGTCAGGTATAGAACCAGTATCAAAAAAGACAGCTTCATTATCATCTATTAAAATATAGGAATTGCAGTGCAGATTTGTATCTCTCTCCTCAAAACCAACCCAGTAAATATCTCTTAAAATTGTTATAGCATTTTCATAATCTATCTTCATTTTTCTTTTTCCTTATCTTTTAGGGCATGTGGAATTGTTATCTTAAAACATGCACCTTCATCATCGTTAAAAACACTTAAAGAGCCTTCGAGATGTTTTTCAACTATAGTTCTGCTCATATAGAGACCAAGACCTGTACCATTTTTCTCACCTTTGGTTGTGAAGTAAGGGTCAAATATTTTTTCCATATTTTCCTCTTTTACTCCTCCACCATTATCACAGATTGTAATTGTTAAATTTTCATCTTGTTTTTTTATATAGATAGAAATCTTTTTATCTTCTATGTCGTTTTCTAGCAGTACTTCTTTTGCGTTTTTGATAATGTTGATTAAAACTTGCATCAACTCTCTTGAGTATGTTTTAACTTTTTGAGCCTCACCTAACTCTAAAATGACTTCTATATTATTGTTACTTAAAGATTTTCCTATTACTCCAAGAGCCTCTTGCAGTATATCCTGAACTAAAAGCTCTTCAGAGACTCTACCAGGTCTAAAAAAGTTTCTAAAATCATCTATGGTTTTTGAAAGCTCTTGAGTCTGTTTTATAATATCTTGGGAACCATTTTTAAGCTGTTCTTCATCAATCATATCTAACTCTATATCTGCTAAGATATTGTTTGCATCCATAGCTATAACGCTTATAGGCTGTCTCCATTGATGTGCTATCATACTTATCATCTCACCCATAGCAGCGTGACGAGATTGTGCTATCATAATCTCTTCTTTATTTTTTAACTCTTCTTTATCAAGGTAACTTTGAGTTATATCAAGAAGAACCAGACCTATTTGAAGAGACTCTTTCATCTCTATTTTAAAACCTAAAGTACGGATAATGACTTTTTCCCCATTTTGATTGTAAAACTCACTAAGTTCTTCATACTTTCCATATTTAAGTACATTTGAATCAAACTTATTTGTATTTTTAGCCTCTTTTGGAGGAAGTAAATTTTCAGTTTTTTTGCCTACCAAACTCTCTTTGTTAAAAAAACTATTTGCAGCATCATTCGAGTAGATTACTGTTCCGTCTTGCTCTTTTATAAGTATCTTTGCCGGTATAAAGTGCATAAACAGATCAAACTCCAGCTGTGAAGCACGAAGTTTGAACTCAAGCTCTTTTTGCTCACTTATATCTGTATGAAAACCTGCCATTCTTACAGCCTTGCCTTCTTCATTAAAGATAGTTTTTGCACGAACAAGTATCCATACCCAGTGACCATCTTTATGCTGAAGTCTAAAGGTGTGTTTAAAGTTTATTTTTGGGTTGTTGTGGGAGAGTTTTATATTTTTAGACATGTTGACAATATCATCAGGGTGAACCCTTGTTTCCCATGTTTCAAAAATATTTTGAAGTTCCTCATCTCTATACCCAAGTATCTCTTTCCATTTTGGCGAGTAATATACTTCATTGGTTAGAAGATCCCAATCCCAAAGACCATCATTTGTACCATTTGTTGCAAACTCTAACCTTTCACTAATCTTTTCAAGTTCGCTAATATCAGTAAAAACAACTACACTACGATGCTCTTTATCAACTTTAAGTAATTTTGCCCATACTATAAAGTGATACTGTTTTTTATCTTTTAACATAGAAACTTTGTGTAACTTATCTTGATTTTTTAAGATATAGTCTAGCCATCTAGTTCCATCCATATCTGGTTGTACCCAATCATCACCTTCTATAAAGAAGTCACATATACAACTGTATTTGCTTTTAAAATCATCAACTGTTTTAAAGCCAAAAAAATCAAGCATTGCCGAGTTTACTCTCTCTATCTCCTCTCCATTTGTAGTAATCATAATATTTGGAGTTACATCAAAGATACTTTGAAAATACTCTTGACTAAATTTAAGCTTTTCTTCTATAAGTTTATTCTCTGTAATATCTCGAAATATTTCAAGTTTTGAGATTGTGCCATCAGCATTATAAATGGGAGTATCAAGTAAGTCATAAGTTTTTCCGTTTTTATCAGAATACCACTCCCAATGTACACTATGCCCCTTTTGAATATTGTCATTTTTACACCAAGGACAGACTTCATCCAGATTATGAAAATATTTATAACACTTTTTACCTTCGTAATCACCAAAATCTTTTGTTAAAACTGGATTTACATACTCAATGTCAAAATCTTTATTTACAACATATACACCATCTTGCAT
>JAGHAW010000264.1 GCA_021161305.1 Sulfurimonas sp. | reverse complement strand
TAATTATATTGATAAGAACATGCTTAAATTCATTTTAGACTTAATGAAAAAAATGGGTGCTTAAAACACCTCTCAAACTATGGTATATTGGGAGTAAACAAAGGTTTGTAAAAAATTGAGTTACTGATAGCCTTTTTTAAACTCGACATATCTTGAAGCCGAAGCATAAAGTTCTTTGACTTCCTCGTCATTTAACTCTCTTATAACTTTTGCAGGGCTTCCTACTATGAGTGAGCGGGGTGGAAAAATTTTGTTTTTTGTAACTAATGCTCCAGCTCCAACTATAGACTCTTTGCCAATTACGGCACCATCTAATATAGTGGCACTCATTCCTATTAAACATGCAGATTCTATGGTGCAACCATGAAGCATGACTCTATGACCTATGGTTACATCATCACCGATAATAGTAGGATTTCCATCGCTTTTATCTGCTTTTTTATAGTGAGTTACATGTATCATGCTTAGGTCTTGGATGCTTACTCTATTACCTACTTTTATGTAGTGAACATCACCTCGAACTACACAACCAAACCAGATAGAACAATCGCTTCCACATGTTACATCTCCGATGACATCTGCTGATGGTGCTATCCATGTGTTAGAGCCAATTTGTGGTTTTAAATCTTTGTAATTTAGTATCATTTTTTTGCCTAAAATAGTTTTTATAATTATAGGATATTTTAACTGTGTTAATCTTTTTGTTCGTCACTCTGGGCTTGACCCAGAGTCTAATCCATGCTAGATTCCGTGTCGTAGCACGGAATGACGGAGATTAAAATTATTTTATTACACCTGTTCCACTCCAATTAGCAGAGTGGTAGATGGTTACTCCATTTTTTCTGGCATAGTAACGCATAAGAAGTTTTTGAATAGTCGGTTCTATAGATGGTGCGAACCAAGCATTATTGCTTGAGGCAATTACAAAATTTACATCTCCGTCATATATCTCTTGGCATGTAGCTTCATAGCAGATAGCATTTCTAAATTTTACACCTTTTATAAGAAAATCAGTTGGTTTTGTGGCAGTTAGAAAGTCTGATTGACCAGCAAAAAAAGTATCATTTATAATCTTTTGTGCAAATTTAGGCAGTGGAATATACTCCCCAAAAGGCACTAAAACTAATTTTTTAGCCACTTCAAACTTACCATCGTCAAACATATAGGTGACATTGTAGTTTTTTTTATCTTCTTTGAGTAGTGAACCTGCAATAATTGTAATATTTTTTGAAAGTTCCAGTAAGTTATATGAGAGTAGAGGGGTTCTGTTCATATATAGTGGAAAAACAGATTCTGGAAATATTACTATGTCATAACCATCTTTTGTGGCTTTTATTATTTCGCGGTAAACCATTTTTATAGTTGGAGAGATAGACTCTCTTAACCACTTTTTTTCCTGTTTTATATCTGTGTGAATTAGTTTTATCTTTAGAGGTGCTTCTTTTTGTATGCTTGGGTTGAAATTTAGTGCAAGTAAAAGTAGTCCAAGGGGTGCATAGGTGTATGGTTTTTTTATATATGAGGGGATAGCAAGGGCTAACAAAACACAGAAGAGTTGATATTTGAAAACACCTATATAACTATCTACAAAGAGAAGTTCAATTTGAAGCCAATTCCAATCAAAAGGTTCAAAAAAGCTAAGTCCAAAAAGTAAAAAAGCTCTTATATAAACTTTGTCGCTAAGTGCTAAAATACCGAAAAAGAGCATATATATTATGGCAAAACCAAGCGTAACAATAGGTGCCATATAGCCGACACCTTGATACTTAAAACTATATCCTATCCAGTAAAACCATAAAAGACCTATAAGAAAACCAGCTATTAAAACTGCTCTCTTTGGTATATATATAAAAAGACCTAAAGATAAAATAGCAAAAATAGTGTTTAATAGTTTAAGAGTAAAGCCCCAATGCTCTAAGTAGATAAAAGCACTAAAAAGCAGGGCTGTGAGAGTTCCACATGCCAAATCAAAAAGAAATGGCTTGTTGAGTTTGAATATTTTGATTTTATTTATAGTGTAATCAGAGAGTTTATAATACACTCAATTCTTCTTGGTATATCTTCACCGTTTCTACCTATAAAGTCGCTTCGTGCTTCATAAACCATCTTTTCATCTATTGAAAATTTAAAGTCTAAGTAGCCTTGAGTAAAAGTTTTACCATCATTTACTTTATTGAGACCATGCTTGTCAGCTTCTATAATGTTGTATTTGATGGTTAATTTTTTGGAGCTTTCATAATCTGAATATGCTTTTGCATTCTTTTTAATGATTCTTGCAACAACTTTATCAACATTTTCTTTTGCGAGATAGTTGGATATTTTGCTTTTCATCATCTCTGACTTAGTTAGTGTAGAAATTAATATATAGTTTTCGCTAGATAATAATTTTTGAGCTTTTTTTACTAACATTTCATTGTGTGTAAAATTAGAAAAAGCAACTTCTTTTTGGCACGATTTGAGTATGTCTTTTGCACCTTTTCTTACACTTTCGTCCGCTCCTCTATTTATTAAAAAATAGAATACGCCTATAATTAATAAAATATATAATATAGCATTCTTCATATTATGT
>JAGHAW010000221.1 GCA_021161305.1 Sulfurimonas sp. | reverse complement strand
CTATTAATTATTTAAATGCAAAGATACCAAAGTTTATGTAAAAATAAGGTTATAATACTATTTATAATACTAATTTAGAGGAATATCAATGAATTTTTTTACAGCAGATTTTTGTGATGAACATCATGAAATTACAGAAGTGCTAAGTCATGATTATAAAAACTATGGTGGTGCATTAAAATGTAGAGGTGAAGTAGTAACTGTAAAACTTGATAGAAATAATTCAGAGTTGATAAAACTGCTCAGAGATGAAGATGGAACAGACAAAGTTGTTGTTGTTGATGTAGACAAAGAGTATTATGCAGTTGTTGGTGAGAATCTAATGAACTTTGCTCTTGAAAATAACTACTCTGGAATCGTGGTCAATGGATATATAAGAGATACTTTTCAAATAAAAGATATTCCCGTAGCATTATATGCTCTTGGAACATGCCCTAAAAAGTACATTCCTATTACACAAGGAGAAAGAGGTGTTACTCTATCGTTTGGTGGTGTAGAATTTAAAAATGGAGACTATTTATATGCAGACAGTGATGGTGTGATGGTTACGCATAAGCCATTGCATGATTAAGAGCATAGGATGAACCGTAGAGACTTTTTAACAACCGCTACTGCAACCTCTGCTGCACTTGTTTTAGGTGGGTGTAATGAGGGTAATCGTCAAGCGATTGACTACTCTAAACATCCACATGCCAAGAGTGATGAGAGAAAACGGGTAAATATAAACAAAAATAAAAAGACTATTATTAAACTTGCTACTAGTTGGCCTGCTCATTTTCCTATTATGGGAACTGGTGTTGAGAAGTTTGCTCAGAGAGTTAAGGATGTCAGTGGCGGCTCTTTGGAGATAAAAATCTATCCTAAAAATGTTCTTATCCCTGCCCTAGCAGTTTTTGATGCTGCGAGTAGCGGACAGATAGATGCTTTTCACTCTGGACCCTACTATTGGAAAGGTAAAAATTCTGCTTTTTCACTCTATAGTGGGATTCCTTTTGGTTTCACGGCAGAGGAGATTAACTCTTGGATGCTTTTTGGTGGGGGGATGGAGCTTTGGCGTGAGCAGTATGCCAAATATAACCTTCATCCGTTTATGGGAGGAAATACAAATATTCAAATGGGTGGCTGGTTTGCAAAACCTATAAACTCTCTTGAAGATATGCAAGGCTTGAAAATGCGCATCCCCGGTCTTGGCGGAGAAGTTTTGGCAAAGATGGGAGTAAATCCCATCTTGCTTCCTGCCGGAGAGATATATACTTCACTAGAGCGTGGTGTTATTGATGCTACTGAGTGGGTTGGACCTGCACTTGATATAAAGATGGGATTTTACAAAGTTGCACCTTATTACTACTCTGGATGGCATGAACCGGGTTCTATTTTGGAGCTTACTTTTAACAAACACTCTTTTGAAAAGTTGGCTTTTGAGCATCAGTCTATCATTGAGGTTGCCTCTAGTGAGATGAATTCAAATATGACTTATGAATTTCACGCCGAAAATATTAAAGCACTTACAAAATTAAAAGAGTTGGATGTTAAACTGCTTCAATTCCCTGATGATGTTACAAATGCCGGCAAAGTAGCTTTAAATGATGTTATAAAAGAGTTAAGTGCTAAAAACAGTGACTTTAAAAAAGTATACGCTTCTATAGAAAAACACCTAGTTCTTTCAAAAGAGTGGAGTAATATCAGCACAAGATACTTTCTAAACGAGAGATAAAGTATAATCTTGTTTTTAATTTATATGAGAGAATTTATTTGATAAAACTACTAACTATTACTGCCCTACTCCAAACACTGCTTTTTGCTTCATTTAGTGGAGAAATTGTTGATGTTAAAACATTTTCTCCTATCGCAAATGTGATTATTAGCAATTCCAAACATAGTATTAAGTCTGATGAGAATGGCTCATTTAGCATACAGAGTGATGAAAAAATTCTACATTTTAAAGCTTATGGATACAGACCTTATAAATTTGACACAAATACAAGTAATAATCTTATAGAGCTTGAACCAATCAATGTTAAAGCACTATATCTGACTTTTTGGGGTGCTAGTAACAATTCCAAAACATTAAAAAGAATCTTAAAAATCATTGATGAAACTGAAGCAAACTCTATTATAATGGATGTGAAAAATGAGTATGGTTCAACTTCGTTTTTAACTTCTTTTAAACAGACAAATGCTTATGGTGCACACAAAAAGAGAACAAATAGAAATATCAAAAAATTTATAGAGAAAATGAAAGAGAAAAATATCTACACAATAGCTAGAATAGTTACATTTAAAGATGAACTTCAAGCTTCAAATAATCCGGATTATGCCATTAAAAAAGCTGATGGAACTATCTGGAGAAATCATGACAATATGGCTTGGGTAGATCCATTTGACAAAAGAGCACATGAATATACAGTAAGGGTAGCCGAGGAGGCTGCAAAAGTTGGTTTTAATGAGATAAACTTTGACTATATCCGATTTCCTGCAAAAAAAGGACTTAAACTTTCTAAAATAAACTCTCAAGAGAATCGCATAAAAGCTATAAGTGATTTTTTAGATTTAGCACAAGCAAAACTTAGAAAATATGGTGTTTTTATCTCTGTTGATACTTATGGAAATATCTGCTGGGATAAAGATGATACTGGCATAGGTCAAACAGTAGAGTCTTTGGCTGCACATGCCGACTATCTTGCTCCAATGCTCTACCCATCAGGATTTGCCACTGGTTCATTCTTTTTTGAATACCCCTCAGAACATCCACATGCCGTAATATATAGAAGCATTAAACATATAAAAGATATTATAGAGCCAAAAAGAGTGAGACCGTGGCTTCAATATTTTAAAGATTATGCCCATAAAAAGAGACATTATAGAAAATTTGAAATAAATGAGCAGATTCGAGCCACAGAAGATATACAAACAAATGGCTGGATGATGTGGTCACCATCTAGCAAATACCATATGAATTATTTTAAAAAGTAGAAAACTT
>JAGHAW010000061.1 GCA_021161305.1 Sulfurimonas sp. | reverse complement strand
ATCCTGTTGTAGTTGGTTTAGTAACTGGTATCGGTTTTTTAATGATAAAATCGCAACTAAAATTTTTAACTCTCTCATATACAACTATAGAAGATATTTTAATAGCTTCAGTACCATTGATTATAGCCATTATCACTATTGTAACCATAGTTTTAACTTCAAAATTTGCCAAAAAAATACCGGCTGCTTTAGCGGGTCTTCTTATTGGTGGTATAAGTTATCAGATTATAGATCTTTTATATCTTCACGGTGCTTACAGTTCATGGGTGGTCGGTGTGGTTCCGGGGGTGGAATCTTTGCATTTTGGTTTATCTTTAGAGAGTCTGAAGGGTTTGAATCCTGAGACTATTATTGCAGCTTCTTTGGCGTTAATGATTCTGGCGACTACTGATTGTTTAGTTACAGCAATTGTGGCTGATTCACAAACAAACACTCGCCACAATGGTAAAAAAGAGATTGTAGCTCAAGGTCTGGGGCAGATAGTAGTAGGATTCTTAGGCGGACTTGGTGGTGGAGGTACAAAAGGTGCGACACTTGTGAATCTTCAAAGTGGAGGAGGGCGTTTTAGTGCTGTCTTTAGTGGTCTTAGTTTTGTGCTGTTAATTCTTTTCTTTGGCGGACTTGGAGTCTATCTGCCTATATCTGTCTTAGCCGGTGTTATTATTTTTGTCGGTTTTGGAATGATAAACTTTAATATAATCAGTTGGATGCGTTATAAAAAAAGTCGAGTTGATGCCATGATAGCTTTGATTGTTATAGCTGTTATTATTTTTATAGATTTAGTTACTGCTGTTGGTGTCGGAGTGGTTATATCTATGTTGATGTATATACGCATGCAGATAAAAGCTTCTATCGTTCATCGCCAAACGGATGGAGTAACTAAACGCTCACTGCTTAAAAGAACAGAAGAAGAGAGTGTAGTCCTTAGTGAATATGGTAAACAGATTGTTATGTTTGAGCTTCGGGGAAATCTTTTTTTTGCTACGGCAGATAAACTTTTAGAAATTTTAGATCCATACATAAAAAAAGATTATTGTGTGATTCTCCATTTTCAAAGAGTACAGCTTATAGATATTTCCGGTGCTATTTTACTGCTTCAAATCGCATCAAACATGAAAAAAGTAGGTGCTGAGCTTCTCTTGTGCCATATGCATAAAGAGTTAGGACTTGGTAAGAAAATCAATACAGCCTTGAAAAAAATAGATAAAAAGCATAATATTAAAATTCGTACATTTGTAAATACCGATACTGCTTTAATGTATGCAGAAAATAGACTGTTACGAAAACATAATGTTCCTCTTAGAAATCAAGATGTTTACATAGAACTTCAAGAAAATAATTTTTGTAAAAATATACCTGTTAATATAGTGAGTGTTATAGAAAATATGAGTAAAAAAATAGAAATCCAAAAAGGTAAAACTATATTTAAACAGGGAGAGAGTGGGGATTCTCTCTTTATGGTTCTTAAAGGTGAAGTAGATATTCGCCTCTACTCTTCAAAAAAAAGTTATACAACTCTTGCTAAATATGGGGCAGGTACATATTTTGGAGAGATATCTTTTTTAAATAAAGGAGAAAGAACAGCATCGGCTGTTGCAAATTATGATACGATTTTGCTTGAATTAACTCAAGATTCGGTTTTAAAACTTGACTCAAAAGAGAAAGAGGAGTTGGCTTTGGTGCTTCTTTTTGAGCTTGGTTCAACTCTTGGAAATGAGTTAAGACACTCTGCTAGTGAGATTAGACGACTTGAGATGACTTAAAGGGATTAGGAATTTAAAATGTTAAGAAAAACTAAACTTTATAACTTTTATAGGCATACAAGGTTTTTTATTCGTACTTTCATCGATAAAGAGCTTACTCTTTTTGCTGCTAGTCTTAGTTTTTATACTATTTTTACGATTATTCCTCTGCTTCTGATTATGATGACACTTCTCACTACTCTGCCATCATTTGCAGAGCATTATGAGAGTATAAAAGTGTTTATCTTTTCGAATCTTATGCCTGTAAATTCTGAAGCTATTATGGGGCATATAGATGGTTTTTTGGCAAACTCTGCAAAGATGGGAGTTATAGGTCTGGTTATGATTTTAGTCGCTTCACTTCTCTTTTTTAAAAATTTTGAGTATATTGCAAACAGAATTTTTCATGCAAAAAAAAGAACCCTTTGGGAATCTATAACTACTTACTGGACGATGCTAACGCTTACTCCTATAGCTCTTGGTGTCTCTTTTTATATAACTGGTTATGTGGCAGCCTTAATGTCCTCTTCTTCACTTACCTCTGGTCTAAATATACTTCCGTTTCTTCCCTATATAATTATCTGGGGACTCTTTTTTCTTATCTTTCAAATCGCCGCAAACACAAAGATAAATCCTAAAGCATCTGCGATTAGTTCGTTTATTATTGCCGTGGTTTTTAGTGTCTCAAAAAATGCTTTTATTTACTATGTTTTTTACAATAAATCTTACACAACTATGTACGGTTCCTTCGCTATTTTGATGTTTCTTTTTTTATGGATATATGTTTCGTGGATTATTTTTATATATGGTTTGAAGTTATGTTACATTATAAATCGAGTATATCAAAATAGAGAGGCTGGCAGTAAGTAGAAGCCAGATAAAAAGTTTTTTCCATATGCCAAGAAATGAGAGTAGTAAAAATAAAACTATAACATACCATGAGATAGTCACATTTTGTTCATTGGTAGCCAAAGTTAGAAGCCAAATAAGAGAACTATCAAGCAGATTACCAAGCCCAATTAGATGTAGAACTATACTAAGTGGATAGAAAAGTGTAAATAAAGATGTCCAGAGTATGGAGAGTGGATGATAGATACTAAAGTTTTCAAAAATATATAAAGAGAGTGGTAGCATCATAAGATATACCCAAAATGGAACTAAAATAAATTGCCAAGTTTTGCTTAGATGTTTAAAGTGAATGAGAAATAAAAAGATATAAAAAACACCATTTACGCTTAACCAGAATCCAAGTGAGAAAAAGAGTCTTGGGAAAAAACTTAAAATGATAATGGCTGTTAATAGCAGAGTTTGTATTGAGATAATTTTAAAGCCTCTGTCGTAGAGTATAAATCCTATGATTAACATCACAAAAGCTCTTAAAAGTGAGGCAGGAGAGTCTAAAAACAGAAGATATAGAAGTAAGATAGAGGCTATTATGATAAATGAATCTACTTTGTAACTCCGATATGGAAAATATCTGTTTTGAAGTTTTTTGTATGGGGTTTTTAGTAGAAAAAAGAGTAGAGCAGAAAGAACACCTAAATGAAAACCACTTATAGCTAAAAGGTGTGAGACACCTAGAGTTGAGAATTTTTGCTGAAGTTGGCTTGGTAGTGGCAAGGCTGTATATAGGGCTTGGTATATATTGGCT
>JAGHAW010000032.1 GCA_021161305.1 Sulfurimonas sp. | reverse complement strand
GCGTAAAGACAGTTTCAACAGAGGTAGCAAATAATATAGAAGAAAGATTTTATGAGGTAGAGAACCATCAAAAGATGGATACACTTGTAAATATTTTTAGTAACTTCAAACCTCAAAATGTTATAGTCTTTACAAACACTAAGATTGAAGCTAAAGAGATAGCTGAAAATTTAGCAAAGAGAAAGATAGATGCTCTTGCTATTCATGGAGATTTGGAACAGTATGAGAGAAATGATGTTTTAGTACAGTTTTCAAACAGAAGCTGCAGAGTCTTAGTGGCAACAGATGTAGCAGCAAGAGGTTTAGATATCAAAGAGCTTTCTGCAGTTGTAAATTACGATATTCCACATGGCATGGAGACCTATACACATAGAATTGGGCGAACGGGTCGAGCAGGAAAAGAGGGGATGGCTTTTACTCTTTATACAGAATATGAAGCAGATAGTGCTTATGAGTATAGAAATGATACTAGACTTTTTGAAGAAGCTGGAGATTTAAAAGTAGTAAATGGCTTTGAGATGAGACCCCAAAATGTTACACTTGTTATAGAGGGTGGCAAAAAAGATAAAGTTCGCAAAGGTGATTTGTTGGGTGCTTTAACCGGTGATGTTGGTCTAAAAGGCAGTGTAATTGGTCAGATAGATATCTATGACAGACAGAGTTATGTGGCTATTGAGAGTGCTTTTATAGATGAAGCACAAAAAAAACTATCTCGTGGAAAGATAAAGGGTAAAAAGTTTTCAGTTTGGATTCTATAGTTTAGATGAAAGAGTTAAAATACCTAAACCACTATCCAATCCAAACAAAAGAGCAGGTTCATCAACTTATAGCTAGAGGTGGACTCCAAAAACATCTTTTAAAAAAATATCCACTTTCACATGCCATGAAGAGTGATAAAGCACTTTTTCGCTATGTAAATGAACTTAAAAATGAGCATATAAAAAAAGCATCGCCACTCAGTAAAGTTATTTACGATGGTAAAATAAATGTTATACATAACGCTTTGGGTACACATCACTTTATATCAAGAGTTCAAGGTAGTAAGTTAAAAGCCAAAAATGAGATACGCATAGCCTCAATGTTTAAAAGTGTACCAGAGGAGTTTTTAGAGATGATAGTTGTACATGAACTAGCCCATTTTAAAGAAAAAGAACATAACAAAGCCTTTTATAAACTATGTGAATATATGCAACCATCATATCATCAAGTAGAGTTCGATTTGCGACTCTATCTTACGCATATTGATGTAAGTGGAAAGATTGAGAAATGGATTTGAGATTTATCTTGACATTATGCACATATGTTCGTTATAATACGAACATATGTGCATATTAGGAATTAGGATATGAGTGGCAGAAGACGAAAAAGCAGAAATATAGATGCTGACTTTAGTGAAATTTGTTTTAAACCGTGTGGTATTGAAAGAACTTCGCTTGAGCGAGTTGTTATATTTGAAGATGAGATGGAAGCTATTAGGTTAGCTGACTTAGAATCTATGTATCAGCAGGAATGCTCTGATAGAATGGGTATCTCAAGAACTACTTTTTCAAGATTGGTGGAGAGTGCTAGAAAGAAAATAGCAGATGCTTTGCTGAACAAAAAAGCCATAAGAGTAAAAATAAGATAATAATAAAGGATATGTTATGAGAAATCAAAATAATCAAATAATTCAAGGGCAAGGGCAAGGGCAAGGGCAAGGAAATGCTCAGGGGCAAGGTCGTGGCAGAGGTCAAGGGCAAGGAAATGCTCAAGGGCAAGGTCGTGGTAGAGGTCAAGGGCAGGGAAATGCTCAAGGTCAAGGTCAAGGTCGTGGAAGAGGTCAAGGGCAAGGTCGTGGAAACGCTCAATGTCGCGGCAGAGGTTTTGGTCGCGGTAGAGGTTTAGTTCAAGAAAATATTAATTAGGAGAGTTTAAATGGAGTTAAGTCAAAGGTCACTGCAACATATGCCCATACAGTTATTTGCTGTAGTTATGGGGCTTTCAGGATTTGCAATAATGTTTGCTAAGGCATACCATCTTTTAGATATGCCTTACTGGATTTATGCAACTATACTTTTTATAGATACAGTGGTGTTTTTAGTTATATTCACAGCTTATATGTTTAAGGTGCTTTTATATACAGAAGCAGTTAAAAAAGAGTTTAAGCACCCTATCAAAAGTTCATTTGCTGCGGCGATTTCTATAAGCTTTTTACTACTTTCTATAGCTTATTATGATTTTGCTCCAACTCTTTCTGTTCTTCTGTGGTATATTGGTGCACCATTGCAACTACTTTTTACCCTTTATGTTATGAACTACTGGATACACAGTGATTTAAAAATAGTACACAGTAATCCAGCGTGGTTTATTCCTATTGTCGGTAATGTTCTTGTGCCTATTATTGGAGTAGAAGCTGCACCTATGGGTATTTCACTATTTTTCTTTGCTTTGGGTATGTTCTTTTGGATAGTTCTCTTTACTATTACTCTTAATAGAGTTATTTTTCACCACCCACTTGCCAAAAAATTAATACCAACATTTTTTATTCTTATAGCCCCTCCGGCAGTTGGTTTTATAAGTTACTTTAGAATCACAAGTGGCAGTATAGATATGTTTAGTTCGTTTCTATATTTTATAGCACTTTTTATATTTTTATTACTTCTGTTTATGATAAGAATGTATGATGTAAAAGAGTTTTTTATCTCGTGGTGGGCATATACTTTCCCACTTGCAGCCATGACTATTGCAACTTTGATGATGGAGATGGCATATCACAATAGTGTTACATATTTTGCATCTATGGGAT
>JAGHAW010000038.1 GCA_021161305.1 Sulfurimonas sp. | reverse complement strand
TATGAGACTGTTCATCTCTCGCAAAGATGCATCAGTTGCACTATACTCTTCACGAAGCAGTGCTATAAAAATAACTTGCTCATAAGTCGTCATCTTTTTTTGTTTAAAAAATTTATCTAAAACCAGATTTTCTGAAGTTTGAGTTATTCTCTCTTCTATGCGTTTTTCAAGAAGGTGCAACTTGTTTTGCACTCTAGCAATTCCCAAAGAGTGTTCATGTACATTTTGACGAATAGTACTCATCTTTTGGTAAAGCTCAATCTTGTAAAACTGATCCTGAAGATATTCTAAGTGATCTGAATATGGTTTAATATCAGGCAAATCTGTATCCATCGTACCATCTTGGAGAAGTTTTAAAAATGATGGAGAGAGACCTACTGCTGTATTTAAAAGTTCCAGCGGAGTAACCTCTGAAATTTTTAAGGGAGTAAAACTCTGCTGATGAAGCCAACCAAGTTCAAGAAGAATCTTTACCTCTTGAAGATGATTAATATACTCATATTTATCACTGCCATAAAGGTCTTGCAGAAGTTCCAAAACAAGAACATCATCTTGACCCTGCACAAACTTTTTTGCTAAATACTGAAGCATCAAAGCCTCAGCACTGCTACACTTCAGATGTATAAATATTTCTGATTTTTCAATCTTTTTTATATCTAAAAAATTAACTAATGTTTTCGTAATAATTCCTTAAAATTTATAGCCAATACCAGTTGAAACTATAAGCACATTTGCATTTGTAAATTCTCCAACTATACCATTGTCATTATTATCACTTGCACTTAATTTTCTCGACTCTCTCATAGAGTAAAGAACAGCTAAACCAATATCTAACTCTTTGTTTATTTGATAACGACCACCAAGTGAAACTGATAGAGAGTTTGAATCAGGAAGTTCATAACCAAGTGTTTTATCCGGCACAGGTGTTTCATCATAAACAGCACCTGCCATTAAAATCATGTTATCTAATTCTTGAGTTATACCTAAACGAAAAGCGTTTGTATCTTTCCAATCTTTTGATATTGGATTTCCAAATACAGCTTCTGCAGTTGGATCAGAATAATTAAAATCCAATGTTTTATAAGCAGACCAAAAATTTCTTTCATAAACAAATTCTATAGTTGTTTTTGAAGGTAGTGTATAGGCTACTGCTAAAGAAGCAAAAGCCGGAAGAGGCACATTCAGAGTATTATTATAATTACCATTAATCATAACAGGACTTGGACCAGGACCATCAGCATCATAAAATAGATCTGCACTTCCTTCTTCTGTTAGATTTACTTGTGAGCGATATGTTAAACCTATATCCAACTCTTTTGTTGGCTTATATGCTAAAGCTAAATTATAACCAAAGTCAAAAGAATCACCTGTCATATCACGAGACATTACTGCAGGAACTGCATTCTTAACTACACCCCTAGAATAGATAATTCTAAAACCGGCAGCAACAGCAACTTTATCATTTACAGGAATTGCAACAGTTGGACTAATCTCAATAATTTCTAGCGTAAACTCTTTTGCTTTATATAGAGCAGGAGCATCATCCCATCTTTTAGACAAACCACCCGGAGAGACTATACTAAGCCCTATACGAGTTTTACCTACTTTACCAGATACATAATGAAGAGATGGAACAAAAAATGTTTCCCTGTGAGCATCAATATCAATTCCTGTTCCCTTAAAATTGATAGGATCAAGCCCAATATACATGAGGTCTGTTTCCATATGATTTTTATCTTCCATAAAAACCATATTTGCAGGATTATAATAGGCTGCATCTGCACTTTTATTATGTGCAATATTTGCTGCACTTAAAGCTACACCATTTAGTGAAGTCTCTGGAATCTTATATCCACCTGCCATTAAAACCGAAGCCGTTACCAATGATAACAGAGCTATTTTTTTCATACCCATATCTCCCTTAAAAAATAATGTAACAATACTACACAATGTAAACTTAAGGATACCTCTAGAAACCCTCTAATGTTCAAAGGAGTAGAGAAGTTCTATCTCCTCTTTCCAAATAGTATCATCAATGGTTTCAAGTATAAGTGGTATATCATCCATTCTCTCATCATTCATCAAAAACCTAAACGCATCCAAACCTATTTCTCCTTTTCCAAGAGAGTGGTGTCTATCTTTGTTTGATTCAAACGCTCCTTTAGAATCATTTATATGCATTCCCATTAAGTAATTAAAACCTACTATTTTATCAAATTCACTCCAAGTTTTATCATATGTCTGACGAGTTCTTATGTCGTAACCTGCTACAAACATATGACAAGTATCTATACATATTCCTACTCTGCTTTTATCTTCAACTCTGTCAATTATCTGTGCTAGTTGTTCAAACTTATATCCGAGATTACTTCCCTGTCCAGCAGTATTTTCTATAACAGCACTAACTCCTCTTGTTTTATCAAGAGCTATATTTATAGATTCAGATATTTTACTAAGACACTCATCTTCACTTATCTGTTTTAGATGGCTTCCCGGATGAAAATTCAGTCTGTCAAGTCCTAACTGTTCACATCTTTGCAACTCATCTATAAAAGCTACTCTTGATTTTTCTAACTTTTGGGCTTCGGGGTGACCTAGATTTATAAGGTACGAATCATGAGGAAGTACATGTTTAGGTAAGATTCCACTTTTTTCCAATGCACTTTTAAACTTATCTATGGTTACACTGTCTAAATCTTTTGCTTTCCACTGTCTCTGGTTTTTCGTAAAAAGAGCAAACGCTTTTGCAGCGATTGCCTCTGCATTTTTAACTGCATTGAAAACTCCACCACTAGCTGAGCAG
>JAGHAW010000216.1 GCA_021161305.1 Sulfurimonas sp. | reverse complement strand
GAAAATGTACAAGAAGAGTCTTGTGGTAGCGGTAGTGGTAGTTGTGGATGCAGCTAGTTTTATAACTGCGTCAGATGCTTCAAAAGAGGCATTTAAAACAGCAACTCTTTTAAAAACACTAAGTGTTAATTCTCTTATTACTGGAGAACTTGGTGTTGGTAAAAAGAGCCTTGCTCAATATATACTTCCAGATGCACCTATGATAGATGCATCTAATTTTGATGAGCTTTTAACTACCTTTGAAAGCTCAAGAGAAATCATAATAACAAATCTGGAAAATTCGCCAAATATAAAAACAGTTGTTGATATTGTTAAAGAGCATAGCATTAGGGTTGTAGCGACAGCAAAAAGTTTATTTATTGATGAAAATATTGATGATTTTTTCAGTGTTAAATTTGATATACCACCACTCTCTAAGAGAGTAGAAGATATTAACTTCTTGGTTGAAGAGTTTGCCAAAGAGGCATCTTTACTTTTTGGTAGTGATGAAGAGTTTAATATTGAAAATTTCAAACCTGATTTAAGTCAGAATTCTAATTCATTAAGACGGCAGGTAATGATAAATTATCTTTTGCAGGGTATTAAAGGTATAGAGTTGATGGATATTATACAGAACTATTTAAGTGATAAACTTGGTTCAAATAGTGACTACAAAAAGTTTTTGTATCTATATGAAGTACCACTTATAAATGCAGGACTTTATAAATTTAAATCTCAGTCACAGTTATCAGATAGATTGGGTTTAAATAGAAATACACTTAGAAAAAAAATAGCTGATAATAAACAATATTTATAAGGAGAAAAAATGTCAAAAAAAATAGTGATGATCTTTTCAGGTCAAGGTTCTCAAGCAATTGGAATGGGTAAAGATTTTTATGAAAATAGTGAAGTAGCAAGAGAGATGTTTGCTAAAGCCGGTGAAAGAATAGGTGTTGATTTTAAAGAGTTAATATTTCAAGAGAATGAGAAGTTAGGTCAGACAGCTTTTACTCAACCTGCAATTTTATTGGTACAAATGGTAGCATACAGACTTTTTAAAGATGCTTGCCCAAATGTAAAAGCAGAACTATTTTTAGGACACTCACTAGGTGAATTTTCTGCATTGTGTGCAAGTGGTGCTATTGATTATATTGATGCAGTTGAACTTGTTCATAAGCGTGGTTCATTTATGCAGTCAGCATGTGAGGAATTAGAAGCGGGTATGATGGTTATTGTTGGTCTTGATGATAAAAGTGTTGAACAGATTTGTACAGATGCTCAAAAGGATGGAAAAAAAGTGTGGCCTGCCAATTACAATCAAGATGGACAGTTAGTTGTGGCTGGTATGAAGAGTGATTTAGTTTCACTAGAACAAACTTTTAAAGATGCCGGTGCTAAAAGAGCACTTCTTTTAAATATGTCGGTTGCATCTCATTGTGACATATTAGCTCCAGCTCAAGAACCTTTAGCAGAGTTGATGAAAGTTATGGTTAAAGATGAGTTTGAAGCTCCTATCGTCTCTAATGTAACGACTAAAGCATATAGTACAAAAGATGAGGCAGTAGCACTCTTAAAAGATCAGTTAGTTAAACCTGTAAAATATAAACAATCTATCTTAGCAATAGCCGGTGATGTTGATATGGCTATTGAGTTTGGAAATGGTGTAGTTTTAAAAGGGTTAAATCGTAGGATAGCAAAAGATTTAAAAACTTTAAATATTTCAGATATGGCATCTTTGGTAAAAGTCCAAGAGGAAGTTTGTAACTAAGATGAGAGTAACGCTAGTTCAAAGTTCACCAAAATTAAATCGTTCCAATTTGGCGGATATTATTGAAACTGTAAACAGACACAAAGATAGCAGTGATTTGGTTGTATTTCCTGAATTGTCCCTAAACGGCTATCTGCTTCAAGATAAACTATATGAAGATGCTTGGGATATAAGTGAATTAAATGAATTAAAAGAACTTAGTAGAGATGTGGATATTGTTGTGGGTGCTGCTATGGTAGATTCTAGAGTATTTAGAAATGCAGCACTCTATTTTTCTCAAGGAAAATTACTAAGTCAGCACAATAAAGTACATTTGCCAAATTATGGAATGTTTGAAGAGGCTCGTTACTTTAGTGCCGGTAGTCTGTTTGAAGGTTTTGAAACTTCACATGGAAAAATTTCTATGCTTGTTTGTGAAGATTTATGGCATGCTGGAGTACATCATCAACTTTTTGATGAAAATCCTGATTATATTATTGCACTTGTTGCTTCTCCGGCTCGCGGTTTTGATGATGATGGTCTGCTGATAGAAGATCAGTGGTACGCACTTTTAAAATCGGCTGCACTTCATTGTGATGCTAAGGTCGTTTTTGTAAATCGTGTAGGTTTTGAAGATGGTCTTGGTTTTTGGGGTGGAAGTTGTATAGTTGATAGAAATGCAAAGATTTTAGAAAAATTACCACACTATGAAACTTTAGTAAAAACATTTGACATATAGAAAAAGGAATTATTAAAAATGAAAATAGCGATTATGGGTGCGATGCCGGAGGAGGTAGCACCAATCTTAGAAAAATTACAAGATTACAAAACTACCCAATATGCAAACAATAAATATTATGAAGCAACTTATAAAGGTGTTGAGTTAGTTATAGCGTATTCAAAGATTGGTAAGGTGTTTTCAACTCTTACAGCTACAACTATGATTCAACACTTTGGATGTGATAAGTTACTTTTTTCAGGTGTTGCTGGAGCAATTTCTCCTACACTAAAAGTTGGTGATTTGATTATCGCTACAAAATTATCTCAACATGATCTAGATATTACAGCTTTTGGTCATCCATTTGGATATGTACCTGAGGGTGCAGTATTTATTGAATCTGATAAAGATTTAATTGCTCTTGGTAAAGAGGTTGCTTCAGAGATGGGTAAAACTGTACAAGAAGGGATTATTGCAACTGGAGATCAGTTTGTAGCAAATGAAGAGCGTAAAAACTGGATAGGTGATACTTTCAAAGCTGATGCTTTGGAGATGGAGGGTGCGAGTGTTGCTGTTGTTTGTGATGCTTTAGATGTGCCATTTTTTATCCTTCGTGCTATTAGTGATGCTGCTGATATGGATGCAAGTTTTTCATTTGATGAGTTTTTAGAAACAAGTGCAGTAGAATCTGCTGAGTTTGTAATGAAAATGGTAGATAGAATCGTTGAGTAAGAAACCATCTATAAAATTATCTAAAAAAATCATGTCAAAACTTGGTAAAACAAATGCCGAGTTTGAACTCATAGAAGAGGGTGATAAGATTCTTGTAGGGCTTAGTGGCGGTAAAGATTCTCTTACTATGATTCATGCTATGAAAGAACAACAAAGACGAGCTCCTTTTAAGTTCGAGTTTATCGCTGTAACTATTGGTTATGGGATGGGTGAAAATTTTGATAATCTTATTGAGCATTGCAAAGAGTATGATATAGCACATATTGTACATGAGACACAAACTTATGAGATAGCAAAAGAGAAGATTAGGAAGAACTCATCATTTTGTAGCTTTTTCTCCCGAATGAGAAGAGGTTTTCTTTATAGTGTAGCACAAGAGCAGGGATGTAATAAAGTTGCACTTGGTCATCACATGGATGATGCCGCTGAGAGTTTTTTTATGAATTTTATTTATAATGGTCAAATGAGAAGTTTAGCTCCAAAATATAGAGCAGAAAATGGACTTATTGTTATCCGTCCTCTGATTCAGATGAGAGAGCGTCAACTTCGTGCATTTGTAGATGATAACGGCATTAGTGCGATTGGTGATGAAGCTTGTCCAGCAATGAGATTTGATGTCAAAATGCCACATGCCCGAGCCAATATGAAAGAGATGTTATCAAAGATGGAAAAAGAGTTTCCATCACTCTTTACAAGTTTGAATGCTGCATTTAAAAATATATCTGAAGATACTTTTTTTGATAAAGAGAAATTTAATATTAGATACTAAGTTCTCTTCATCTTTGGCAATTTGACTTTTTTTACTGTCTAGAGTTTCTTCTTTCAAATTTTTTAAAAAATTCAAAATATTTTCTTGGTAGGCAACTGTATCTTTATCATATTTAGAGAGCAGAGGTTTTAATGAATTAATATCTATTTTTTTAGCATATCTAGGTACAATTTTTAACTCTTTTTGTATATTTGATACTAGTGTGTCTATATCAAGCCCATTATCCTCTTGTACTTTTTTAACAAGTTCTTTTGTTGATAACATTAAAAGATTGGCTCTGTCTTCATCATTATCATAGATTTCCATACCAATATTTTTGATTATAATATAATTTTCAACTTTAGTATCTTCATTGGCTGCTATAACAAGTGCAAAAATTTTGGCACGAAATTCAAGAGAACCATGATGATGAACAAAGAGTTCACGAAATGCACTAAAAAAATGGTGTTTAATTCTAAAACTAAGCTTCATATATGCCTCTATAATAATAGTTATATGTTATTATACATTTTTGAATTTAAAATTGACCTTACGCACTAAGTATGTTTTGAATGGTTTTATGGGTATGTAGTTGCAAGGCGAAACTTTGTAGAACTAGCAAGCTAATTCAAGAAGTTTTAACGAAGTCAAATGCATACCCATAAAACCACCCGTAGGGCAAACTCCTAAGGGGTATCTTGACTTCGTTAGATTTATTTGAATTAACTTGTTAGTCCTACATAAATCTGCCTTGCAATATACCCCTTAGGAGGTTGTTCAAAATATACTTAGTGCGTAAGGTCAGTTAAAATATAGTTTATAGGTGTAAAAAATGTTAAATGAAGATGATTATATTCTATTAAAGAAAAGTTTTATAGAATCTCAGCAACTTTTTGATAAATTAAATCGTGTTGCATCTCAGGCTTGTGAGCTTGATTATGATGAAAGTGGCTTATATATTGATGATGAAAAAATCTATAAGAGACATTGGCTAAAACTAAGTTCAAAGGTCACAGATGTTTTGAGCGATTCATTGGATGGATATAAAATAGAGCTTTTAAGCAATAATAGTTTGGAAATAAGACATCTCATCTTTAATTTAACTAAAGAGGATAAATTAAGTAAGATAGATGTAGATTACAGTGAAGATGGTGCTATAAGTATCATGCAAGTAAGCTAAGGAGAAAATTATGGGTAGAGCGTTTGAGTATAGAAAAGCATCAAAATTGAAAAGATGGGGAGCAATGTCAAAACTGTTTCCTAAATTAGGTAAAATAATTACAATGGCAGCAAAAGAGGGTAGTAGTGACCCAGATATGAACTCTAAACTTCGCACAGCTATCTTAAATGCAAAAGCTGAAAATATGCCAAAAGATAATATTGAAGCAGCTATAAAAAGAGCGAGTGCAAAAGATACAGCTAGTATGTTGGAAGTGAATTTTGAGGGTAAAGCTCCTCATGGTGTTTTACTATTTATAGAGTGTATGACTGATAATAATACCAGAACAGTTGCTAATGTTAAGAATATACTGACCAAGCGTGGTGGGGAAATGCTTACGAATGGTTCTTTAGAATTTATGTTTGACAGAAAAGCACTTATAGAATTTTCTTTAAAAGATGATATGGATATTGAAGAACTAGAGTTAGAGTTGATTGATGCAGGATTAGAAGAGATTGAAGCTGAAGATGGTGTAGTTTTAGTTACTGGTGATTACACAAGTTTTGGAACACTGACTTCTGCTTTAGAAGAGATGGACATAGAAATAACTAAAGCAAACTTGGAAAGAATGGCAAATGTTCCTGTATCTATTAATGAGCAAGAACAAGCAGAGATTGACAAAATTTTAGAGAAGCTTGAAGATGATGAGGATGTGCAGAAAGTTTTTACTAACTTAGCATAAGATTAATCATTGGCATATAAAAAATAGATGAAGTTTGTAGATAACTATTACTCTGAAACATTAGAGATAAAACAGTCTAAATTTATAGCTCATGCAGTTCCGTATATTATATATGAAAAAACACTCAAAGAGTTAAAAGAGACTCATCCAAAAGCTAGACATTTTGTTGTGGCATATAGATATTTAAATGAATTTAATCAAGTTGTGGAACACTCCAGTGATGATGGTGAACCAAAAGGAACTTCAGGTAAGCCAACATTGATGGTACTTCAAGGCAGAGATATAATTAATAGTGCTGTTATTACTGTTAGATATTTTGGAGGTACTAAACTAGGTACCGGTGGTCTTGTTCGTGCTTATAGTGATGCTACAAATTTGGTTTTAGAATCTGCAACTCCAAAAGATTACAAAAAAGAGATTTTTAAAACTATTACTTTTGAATATACCAATCTTAGAAAAGTAGAGTATGAATGTTCGGTATGTGGAGTTGAAATTGTTGAAAAAGTTTTTAATGATAAAACCCAATACAAACTAAAATCAGATGAAAATAGTATGAAAGAGTTCTTTTCTAAAGTTGATAGATTAATAAATCTGATAGAGTAGATATAAAATATCTATCCTCTACCCTGAACAGCCCTGACTTCATACACTAACACTATACCAACACCTCAAAAAGCCCTAAAATAGGGAAAACAGTGTTTTAGTAAAAATTGTAGTGCCTACCTAAATATTAAGATTGACTTATTGTCCAGTATTATGATACACTCTGTTTTACATTTGAGGAGT
>JAGHAW010000259.1 GCA_021161305.1 Sulfurimonas sp. | reverse complement strand
ATATTTGAAATAGCAACTTCTAATGAACTAGCATTGATATTTAAAATATCTATATCTTTTGAATTTCTATAATACTTTTTATTTAACCTGTTTGCTTTGTCTTTTGAAGCTTTAAGCATCTGTTGTAAAACTTCAAACTCTATAAGAGATTCAGAATCAACTCTCTGCTCTTCATCCAAAATAATTGAGATTGAAACACTTTGAGCTATGGTAAATACAAGCTCTTCTTCTATTTTATTTTGAACTTTAGCTAATGTTTTTTGATTTTCTTTCAGTTCTTTAAGTTGTGAAGTATTTGCTTTATATATAAGCTCTTTTTCTCCAAGTTCTAGTTGAAGTTTTTCTAAATACTTTTGCTGTTGCAAAATTTCCTTTTTCTGTTTCAAAATGGCTTTTGCATTCTTTGCCATTTTTTTATTGATACTACTATAAGTTTTACTAAATGAGCCTATCTTAGTATTTGTATTTTTTATCTGAACATCAATATCTTCTTTTGCATCTAAAAAGATAAAGATAAAAACTACAACTAAAATAAATCTCATCATACTTCTTCTTTATGACCTAAAACTATTAAAGATGCAAGTAACACAGAGAGGATCATCGCAACTGCCAAAAGCAATGCAAAATCATCAATAGAATCAAAAAGCACCACACTGATACCTATGTTACTAAACTGTTCTAAAATAAACTTACTTGATGCTATATATGTAAAAAGTCCAAATACCAACACACTGGCAATAAAAGCATCAACAATCGAGAGTCTAAACAGAACTGCTGAACGAAGCCAAATTGGAGCCCCAAAAAGTCCCATAATACTCATTCTTTCATTATGCTTGTACTGCCAAATTTTCAACTCTTTAAAGATTAAAAGTGTAGTCACTATAAAAATAGATATAGCAAAAACAGAAACAACGCCTTTAAAAAGCAGTAAAAGTTTATATGTTGCATCATGGTTAAGTGAAAAATCTTCCACTTTTATAATACTTTTTTTGGCTAGTAAATCTTTTGTTAATTTTTTTATCTCTTTTGGAGAAGGATAGTATTTCAAATTTAATTTATAAAATTTTGGAAGTGTCAATTTTAAAAGTTCTATATTTCTACTATCCATATCTGTATTTAATCTTTTTATAACACTATCTGGGGTCAATTCCTTAACACTTAAAATAATTTTATTTATACCTATCATATTTTTATCGGAAATTCGTTTTTGACTCACAACCACAACAGAGTAATTATTTGCTAATTTTTCCTTATAAGAATCAATAGACCTATCAACAATTATAAATATCTGCATTGAAAACAGGATACTCAAAAGGGCAATAATAAGAGAAAGATGGTTTTTAATTGACTTCATGAATACTCCCATACTCTATATGAAAATGTTTATAATCAATATTCATACTCTGAGGTATATGGTGTGTAACCACTATAACGGTAGTTTTTAGCTGCTTATTTGCACCCTCTAAGAGATTCCAAATAAGCTGGGAAGAGTAATCATCCAAGTTACCAGTTGGTTCATCTGCCAAGATTAGTATGGGGTTGTGTGAGAGTGCTCTAGCCATCGCCACTCTTTGCTGTTCACCACCACTAAGTTCTTGTGGATATTTTCCAGCTTGATGCTTAAGTCTTACATGTTTTAAAAGAGTTTCAACCTGATTCTGTGTTACTCCTTTTTCATAACCGTTTATAATTAGAGGAAGCATAATATTTTTCTCTATAGTCCATTCTTTTACAAGCTTATAATCTTGAAAAACTATACCAATATGTCTTCTCAAAAAGTTTAGTTTTTTACCTGAGACTCCTTTTAACTCCACTCCACCGACAATCAAACTGCCTTGCTTTGGCTTAAGTGCTCCGTAGATAGATTTAAGCAGAGTTGACTTACCACTACCACTAGCACCTGTTATAAACACAAAACTACCGGAATTTATACTGAAATTTGCCTGATTTATAATAGTTTCACTGTTTGAGTATGCTAAAGAAATATCTTTAGCAATTATAACTTTATCCATGTATAACCTCATTAAGATATTTATGTGCTACTAAATTACTTTTTGATTTTAGTGGATTCAATGGATAGTATAAAGCACTATCTTCTTTCAATATTAGATATAGATGTTCAGGTCTATCAAAACTACCCATAGAAAGCCGAATCATAACGCCATCTTTAAGAATATAGACTCTCTCAAAATGAATAAATCCACCATCAAACTTTTTAGTAACTCCGTGAAGTGCTAAAATCTCTTTAAACGGAACTCTAATGGCAGAGAAATTAAAACTACCCTCTATTAAAAGTTCTTCAGACTCCGCCTCATTTATCATAGTCACATCATAGATGTTTTTTTCCATCTTCTTCCATCTGTCTTCATACTTAGAACTAATTGCAATATCTCTGTTTTTACTTATATGTAGCGTAGTTTTATTAAAAGCCATAAAAGTCTCATAAGAGTAAGCGTAGTAATTTTCACTATCCGTGCGAAGTTCTAGCTTTCCTCCAACACTAAGTACCCTTGATGCCTCTTTTATAAATGAAGTTGAGATTACTCTTCTATGTGGTTTTTTATCCCATGGAACAGGAAAATGAACATAAATTTTACCTACAATATTTGATGGAACCAACTCCATAAAAAGCCTTGCATCATAATCCAAAACAAGAACATTATCTAAATTTTGAATAGTAATTTGCTTTAAAACTTGTTCTATTGATGGTCTATGAATCTCAATACCAATAAACAGAATATCCAGATTTTGAGATGCTTGATGCAAAAGATGACGACCTGAACCAAAACCAACTTCTATTCGTACTTCTTTGGCATGTGGAAACTTTGACGCAAAAAAATCTATATCTTTTAGTGCTGTCACCTCTTGAAGATGTATATTTTTTTGATACTCTGGCACATTTGAAGAGAGTATTTTCATATTTGAAACTTTAGCATAAGTTAAAAGTGCCTTATGAACATTAAAAATAGAAGCAGGTCTAGTTAATTTATCAGACTTTAAAAGACTTCTATCTTTTTCATCTTTAACAAGCAGAAAAAAATCATTTTCATCAACACTTACAGAAATCAGTCGCTCATCAGCATGATTTGCATTTTTTGCGATGAAGTTAAAACTAACTCCATCCTGACTTTGTGGAAACTCTATCTCTTTAAACTCTTCTATATGTAAGTGTGGCATTTACCCTCGTTTTAGTTAAAATCTTGTGTAGGTATTATCGTCTCTTGAATCTGGACTTTAGAACTTTCTACCGGAGTTGATATTAACTCTTCACTATTTTGCACAGCTGATTGAAGTTCATCTACTGGAACTTCCTTTGATTTAAGTCTTATCTCTATACTTGGGTCTGATTTTATAGAATGTTCATCTACCCCATAAACTTGATAAAAGTAGGTTGCATTTGGCACAATATTTGAATCTGTAAACTTTGTGGTGGATATCGCTTCAATCTCTTCTGTAATGGTATCAAACCACCCTTTTTTATATTTTTTTATAATTGTGTAACTTTTTACTCTCGAATCCACTCTGCTCCAAGTTAGTTCAATCTTGTTACCAATAAGTATAGCTTCTAAGATAGCTGGAGCATTTGGTTTGGAAAGTGTTACTCCCTGAATAGTTAATTTTTTATGTTTACTCTCTAAACCATCTTCATCGACACTGCTAACTCTATAGAAAAAATATTTACCATCTTCCCCAACCTCATCTTTAAAAGTGTTATTGTAAAGTTTTGCGATAAGCTCATAACTGCCATCTAAATCTTCAGACTTGTAAACGAAGTAACGAGAGAAATCTTTATCCTTGGACTTATCCCAATCTAACTTTATAACTTTTGGTAAATCTTTAGTTGCCATGATTCCAGTAACTGAATTTGGAAGAGCTTTTGTTACAACTTTTACAATTTCACTAGGTGTTGAAACTATATTATCATAAGTTAAAACACGAATTCTATACTTATAAACATGTTTATCTTTCAGTTCAAGGTCTATAAATTCAGCATTAAGTCTTCCCTCAATTACAGATAGTTCTTCCCACTTATCATCTTCTAATGTTTTTCTCTCTACTATGTAAGATTTTACTTTTTGATTGGTATGAGGTCTCCAGATAATCTTTGCACTTCTTGGCATATCAGCGATAGAGTGTATCCATGAAACAGACTGCAAAACCGGTAGTGAAGTTATCGTTGTTATTTTACTTTGTGGTGACTCAGCTTTTTCACTAAATGTTTTAAAATAGTACATATACTGCGTATTTGGTTTTATATTTTTATCTAAGTAGTGTGTTGAAAAACGACCTTCTACTGTATAATAATACTCTTCTTTAT
>JAGHAW010000269.1 GCA_021161305.1 Sulfurimonas sp. | reverse complement strand
ATATTAAAAAGCGTTCTTTTATCATCACTACTGCTCTTTAGTGCTTGTTCGGAACAAGAACAAAAACAAATCAAAAAAGAACTTCCTCCACTAAAAGTAAATACCATTACAGTTAAAAAAGAGAGTGTTCCTCTCTGGAAACAATTTACCGGAACTACAAAAGCAAGTAGTGACCAAGAAGTTAGAGCAAGAGTTTCTGGTGTGCTTGAAGAGATATATTTTAAAGATGGGCAAAGTGTAAAAAAGGGACAAAAACTTTTTAAAATAGAACAAGCTGAATATATCGCTTCACTAGATGCAACAAAAGCTAAAAAGGCACAAGATGAAGCCTCTCTTAATTTGGCTATAGCTGATGCAGAAAGGTATAAACCTCTGGTTGAAGAGGGTTTAGCTCCTCGTGCAACACTTGAGAAGTATGAAGCACAAAAAGCTGGACTTAAAGCTTTGATTGCTGGAGATATTGCTCAAATAAATAGAGCAAAATCGGAACTTAGTTACACAATTATAAAAGCGCCTATATCTGGAAAAATTAGTGCTAGACATGTAGATGTAGGCAATCTTGTTGGTCATGGTGAAGCAACTCTGCTTACAACCATCAAAAAAATAGATCCACTCTATGCTTATTTCTCACCATCTCAAGATGATGTTAGACTATTTCAAAAGTATAGAAACAAAGATAAACCTGATGTTTACATAGAACTTCAAGGCTCATTAGGAGACATCAGACTTAACGGTTTTATAGACTTTGCAAATAATATAGTCGATACAATGACTTCAACTATTACTATGAGAGCTACCATAGATAATCCCGATGCCAAAATTATCCCCGGAACATTTGTTTATGTAAATCTATTTATAAATGATAAGTATAAGTTTTTGATGATACCTCCTGAGGTTATCTTTGCTGACCAACTTGGAAGTTATGTTTTTGTGGTTGATGAAAACTCAAAAGCAAAAAGAGTTGATATAAAAACGGGCTACTCCCAAAGATTATATGTAAGTGTAGAGAGTGGGCTTAAAGATGGGGACAGAGTTATAGTTTCTGCTTTAGTAAAAGTAAAAAACGGAAAGAAACTCGCTCCTACGGATGTAACTTCTACTCAAGGTATAGAAGCTATCTTAAAGAAGAACGATTTAGTTCCTAAAAAGAAATAAACAATGTTTTCAGTTACTTTTATAAAAAGACCGATACTTGCTATAGTAATCTCTTTAATTATTATCATTGCAGGAACTGTGTCCCTCTTTGTTCTTCCAGTTTCAGAGTTTCCTGATGTTGCACCTCCAACGGTTACAGTAAGTGCTAACTATACCGGTGCAAATGCTTTTGTTGTTGAAGATACGGTTACAAGAGTTTTAGAAGATAAACTAAATGGGATTAAAGGTGTAATCTATATGGATTCATCATCCACTTCAAGTGGAAGCTCAAGCATAAATGTTTACTTTGAACCGGGATATGACATAGATATAGGTGCTGTTGATGTACAAAATAAAGTTTCAACTGCTACGGCATCTCTACCTTCAGAAGTTACACAACAGGGTGTCGTTGTAGAAAAAAAATCTTCAAGTGTTGTTTGTCTTATAGCTATTAACGGTGATGAGAGATATGACGGTGCTTATTTGAGTAACTTTGTAAATATCAATATACTTGATGAGATTAAGAGAATCAAGGGCGTTGGAAAAGCTCAAAATATGGGTGAAAGAAAATATGCCATAAGAATATGGTTAAATCCAGACAAACTAAAAGCACTAAAACTAACTCCAATGGAAATTATAGATGCAGTTAAAAGCCAAAATAAACAAGCATCTATAGGCAAGATAGGTTCTGCTCCATCCTATGATAATCAAAAACAGGAGTTTACCCTTACTACAAAAGGGAAATTGAGTGAAATAAGTGAGTTTGAAAATATAGTTATAAAACATAAAAAAGATGGTTCACTAATATACCTAAAAGAGGTTTCAAGAGTTGTTTTGGGAAGTGAAACCTATGACTGGAATGCCATCAGTGCTAAAAAACCAGCAGGATTAATAGGTGTCTATCAACTGGGTGACGCTAATGCTTTAGATATTAGAGCAAATATAGAAAAGACCATGAAAAATTTAGAAAGTCGTTTTCCCGACGGCGTAACCTACTCTGTTCCTTATGATACTACCAAATATGTTGAAGTGGCTATTGACAATGTAAAAACAAATCTCTTTATGGCGATTGGGTTGGTAATCCTCATTATATTTCTCTTTTTAGGTTCTTGGAGACCTACTATTATCGCTTCTGCTGCGATTCCAGTTTCACTTATCGGTGCATTTGCCGCTATGGAGATAGCAGGTGGATTTTCCATAAACTTTCTTACACTTTTTGGACTTATACTTGCCATAGGAATCGTTGTTGATGATGTTATTTTAGTTGTTGAGAATGTTGAGGTTATTATGGAAAAAGAGCCTGAATTAACAATGCCTCAAGTTGTTAAAAAATCAATGATAGAACTAATCGGTCCAATCATCTCAACGACACTTGTTCTTGTTGCTGTTTTTATCCCCGTTTCAATGCTCCCCGGTATAATTGGTGCTTTATATCAACAATTTGCTCTTACTATCTCCTTTGCTGTTATAGTTTCATCGCTTAATGCCCTGACACTCTCACCGGCTCTAAGTGCTATCATCATAAAAAGAAGAAAAAATGGTGAAGAGAAGTTTATAATTTTTAAAGCTTTTGACAAGATATTTAACGCTATAACAGCAAAATACAAATCTTTACTTATACTCCTTATAAAACTTAGATACTTCATGATTCTAGTCATAGGTGGAATCTTTTACCTGACTTACTATCTGTTTTTAATAACACCTACCGGCTTTGTTCCATCTGAGGACAAGGGTGTTTGTATGATTTCTGTAAACTTAAAACCCGGTACTTCTATATCTCAGACTATGAAAGTTAGAAAAGAGGTTGAAGATATTATCTATGAGATAGATGGTATTGAAAATGTAGTTGCTGTTGATGGGTATAACATTATCACAGGTGCACTTGATGGTTCAGCAGTAGCCATGTTTGTCTCTTTTAGTGATTGGAGCCAAAGAACTACAAAAGAAAAGAGTGTTTTTGGAATCATTAAGCAGATAAAACAAAAAACAAAAGTTGTAAGCGAAGCAACCATAGCAGCATTTAATATGGCTGGAATTCCTGGTATTGGTAATGTAGGTGGATTTGACTTTAGACTTCAAGACTACCTATCAGGTGATTTAAAAACTTTTGAACACCATGCAAATGAACTTATAAAAGAGGCTATTGCCGACCCTCGAATAGCTCATGCTTTTACAACTTTTTCTACTTCATATCCTATGTATGATATAGAGATAGATAGAGCCAAAGCAAATGCACTTGGTGTAGATATAGCAAATTTATTTGGCACTATGCAAGCTTATCTTGGCTCAATTTACATAAATAACTTTACTAAATTCGGTAAAGTTTTTAGAGTTTTTGTACAGAGTGATAAAGAGTACAGAAGTACAAAAGAAGATATTACTAAACTATTTGTAAAAAATAAACATGATAAAATGGTTCCAATCTCTGCTCTTATAAAAGTAAAAGAGATAAGAGGTCCTCAAAACTTAACTCACTATAACATGTACAGAAGTATTCAGATAAACGGCTCTGCTGCTGCTGGATATAGTTCTAGTGATGTAATGGCAGCTATGGATGAAATATCTAAAAGAGTTCTTCCTGATGGCTATGGTTATGAGTGGTCAGGTATGAGTTATCAAGAGACTTTAGCAGGAGATTCTCAGATGTATGTAGTTGTTTTTGTTCTTCTTGTAGTATTTTTAGTTCTTGCAGCCCAATATGAGAGTTGGATTCTACCACTTATGATTCTACTCTCTGTTCCTATGGTTATAGGTGGTGCTGTTTGGGGATTAAACTTTACTGGTATCCCCTTAAACACTTTTGCACAAGTTGGACTAGTCTTACTCGTAGCATTAGCAGCAAAAAATGCGATACTTATAGTTGAATTTGCCAAAGAGCAAAGAGAGAGTGGAGTAGGTATAATTGATTCTGCTATCAATGCTGGAACTCTTCGTTTTCGTGCCATAATGATGACGATTTTATCTTTCTTATTTGGAATCTTCCCTCTTGCTTTTGCAACCGGTGCCGGTGCAATTACACAGATGTCTATCGGAGTAGTTCTACTCTTTGGAATGGTGGCCGCAACTTTTATATCTACGCTTTTCGTTCCTGTTTTATATGTTTTACTTGAATCGATGAGAGAGAAGTTTGTTAGTGTTGAAGATGAGATAAAAAGAAGGGAGTCTATATAATGAAAAAATTTAACATGTGGAAATATTCACTACTTATTATCTCAACTTTGACATATTCAAGTGAAATTTATACAGTTGATGATTTAATCTTAAAAGCTATGCAAAACTCACCCGATATACAAATCACTTCATCTGAGTATAAAGCTTCCAAGAGTCGCACAGATGTAGCATCTAGTTCATACCTTCCAAAATTCGACCTACATCTAAGTGCTAGTTCAAATGATTCAATTGATGATAATCTAATCTTAGGAACTCTATCGCTAAATCAACTTATTTATGATTTTGGTAAAACTGCTGCGAATGTAGATAGTTTTAAATATGAGTCTAACTCTTTTTATATGGACAATGAAGAAAAAATTTCAGATAAAAAACGAGATGTGAAAATTGCTTATTATGACATTTTAAAAACTATGGCTCTAATCAAAGTTCATAAAGAAAATGTAAAACTAAACAAATCCCAACTATATCGTTCCCAAAAATATTTTCAGGCTGGAATAAAAACTAAAATAGATATTTCTGACGCAAAAGTTGAACTTATAAAAGCAAAATTTGAACTTGAAAAAGCAAAATATGATTTAAAATTAGCTTATACTTCTTTAGATAGAGTAGTCGGATTTAAAGATGTGGAATCTGACTATACAGTCTATTCAGAAGAACTTGATTTAAAAAATATATGCTCATTGATAAAGGACTACACTTTAAATTTAAAAGATTCGATAAGCTATGCCTATGAAAATAGATATGAACTTAAAAAGTATATTTTTGCTCTAAAATCAGCCAAAGCAAAAAGTAGATTGGCTAATTCTGATTACTACCCTACTCTATATGCAAATGCCGACTACACAAAAGAACAAGTAAATATACCTAATAGCTCCACGCTAGAAGACATTTGGTATGCTTCGCTAAATCTTGATTGGAATCTCTACTATGGTGGTGCTACAAAAGCATCAACCAATGAAAAAAGAATCCTCATAAACATATCTCAAGCCGAACTTCAAAACTCAAAACTATCCATAAAAAAAGAGGCTACAGAAGCCTATATCAATTTTTATAAAACTAAAGATTCAATAAAGCTTTCAGGAGCTCTTTTAAAACTATCAAATGAAAAGTTTAATCAAGCAAAAAAGAGATATGAACATGATCTATCTGACTACATAGAACTGCAACAATCAAGACAAGGTTATATAGATGCTATGGTGTCTTTAGTTCTTCACTACTATCACTACTATCAAGCTATAGCCTATCTGGATAATGCTATTGGAAAATGATATTTTGTATAAGTGTCTGACCATAAGGAATTTTACAAGAATTCTGTTGTATACTGTAGATAAGAAAATTTAAAGGGAGGGTAGGATTATGCAAGTATCAAATCAAACACAACCGACCCCGATACCAATTGTAATCTCTCCAAAAGAAGAGAGATTCAATGGAGATATCTATGAAGCTAGTCACGGAAACTTAATTAACTCCAAAGATGGTGATATAGCATTAACACCACAAGGGCAAAATAATTTAGATGATAAAAAAGAGAGTAATGCACTAGAAGCACAAGCAGAAACTCAAGCTAAAAGAGACCAACAAAGAGATTTTGCTGCTGGCTATCTTGCTCATAAATCAATGCAATCACAGATAGAGATATATCTAGCAGTCGCAACTGATTCAAAAGTTGACCTTGGCAATGACAAGACTCCAAGTATTATAGAATCTCTTCGCGATGTTCAAAGACAAAACAATGCAGTAGAGGCTTATGCAACTTATAAAGAAAATCAACAAAACGGCGACCACCTTTCTTACTATTTGTAGTATCTTCTTCTTAATGGTCGTCTAGTACCCATCGGATAAATTACAGGAGTCACATAAACGGCTCTGTCTTTTTCCTTTTTTTCCACAAAAACAGTTTGAGGGACATCGGAATTTCTATGTTTATTTATAGTTTTACTATCAGAAAAAGAGCTGTTTCCACTTGAAGCAGTTAAAGTAATAGGTCCTCTGTTATACTCATCCTCTGTTACAATCATACTTCCAGACAAATCAACTTTGCCTATAAATGTCATCTGAACGACTGTTGCATTTATAGTTTTCCATGTTACTTTATAAGAAGGTTTTTTATCTACCATAATACTCTCTGAACTGAAAAGAACTACTTTGGGTTTTTGTTTACTATCTACATCTATTTTTGGAACCTCATAAGCATTTAAAAAATTTACATTTATAAATATAAGCAACATAATCAAAATTTTATTTAACATAACATATCCTTAGGTTTATTTTTTTTCAATATAGCTAAAGCACCTTTGTAGATTGGTTCATCTATAAAACCATACTCTTCATCTACAAAACCTGTAATACCCTCTTCTTGGTGCATTTCAAAAAGTTTAACAATAACCCTAGCTCTCTGGATTTGAGCCTCTTCATCAACAAACATCTGATTTACAAGTTCTACCTGTTTTGGAGAGATACACCCTTTAGCATTATAGCCCATACTTTTTTCCAATGCAATCCACATACTAAACTCATCTAAGTTTTTAAACTCCTGATAAACAAAAGAGACAGGTTTTACACCTATAGATTTAGCTGTAATCAAAAAATGAGAAAGGATGTAAAGCATAGTTGGATTATCTCTGTTTATAAGAGTTTGAGGAAATCTCATATCTGCAAACAAATCTAAAATACCAAGATAAAAAGTGGTAACATTTTTATCTATTTTCAAATAAGATAAGTTGTGCCACCCAAGTGCTGTCTCTATTGAAAGATGAAGTTCACTCTCATCATTTAAGAGAGCCAAAGCATTTTTTACTTCTGTTTCATTTTCAATTTTTGGTACTCTTATGGCATCAGGCATAAACTGATTAAGATAATTTATCTCTTCATATCCACCCTCTTGAAGTGCATTCACACGAACAACAAGTTTTTTATCACACTCTTGAAGTTTTGAGAGGAAGATAGCACATAAAACAAGAGCAAAAGGCTTATCTTCCACAGAGACCCCATCTTCAAGATTTAACATTATACAATCAGCCTCTAAAGATTCTATTTTGCTTAAATGTTTGATATTGTTACATGAAAGCATCAAAACTGAACGAAAATCACTCTTACGATTTATAACTCTAAAGCTTGGAATCGCAAGAGCATCTAAAGCTTCTAAATCTCTATTTTTATAAGCTTTTTCAACTTTTAGTAAAAAATCATTTGACATATACCATCCCCTCCTCTTCAGAACTATTCAGATCATTTTGATGTAAATATAAATATAGTGCTTTAACCTCTTTCATAGTTAAATAATATCTGGGCATACCTTTTTTT
>JAGHAW010000182.1 GCA_021161305.1 Sulfurimonas sp. | reverse complement strand
ATATAAATATGCTTAAAGTTATGTCATCAGTTGAAGGAAAAGCTCCCACTGTATTTGATTGCTCACCCTCTATAAATTCATGTCCAACTGACAAAGCCAGTTTATGCTCTTTATGGCCATTCTTGCACAAACTTCAAGGTAAAATAGATATGTTCTTAGCAGCTTTAACACTGGCTGACTTACTAGAAGAATAGGCATAAAACTTGGCAAAAAGGCTTACACTTAGACAACAAGTTGGTACAACTCTAAACTTTCTTCTTGGACAAAAAGATTTAAGTGTTGTAATTTTTGTAATGGCTATTTTAGCCATTATTATAGTACCTCTACCATCTGGTCTACTTGATGTTTTACTTACCACTTCTATAGCTCTGGCAGTTTTGATTCTTCTTATCTCTTTATATGTTCCAAAACCGACAGATTTAACAACTTTTCCAACTCTTATACTTATACTTACATTATTTAGATTATCACTAAATATTGCAACAACTAGAATGATTTTAAGTCATGGTCATGAAGGACCACAAGCTGTTAGTAGTATTATCACAAGCTTTGGAGACTTTGTTGTTGGTGGAAACTTTGTTATCGGTATCATAGTTTTTTCTATCCTTGTTCTTATAAATTTTATGGTTATTACAAAAGGTTCTACAAGAGTTGCAGAGGTTGCTGCTCGTTTTACACTTGATTCTATGCCCGGTAAACAGATGGCAGTTGATGCCGACTTAAATGCTGGACTGATAGATGATGCAGAAGCTAAAGCTAGGCGTGCTGAAATACTTCAAGATGCCAATTTTTATGGTGCTATGGATGGTTCATCTAAATTCGTTAAAGGTGATGCCGTTGCGGGAATCATTATCACTCTTATCAATATTATCGGTGGATTTCTTATAGGAGTTTTTCAGTATGACATGAGTGTTGGAGACAGCGCATCAACATTTACACTTCTTACGATTGGTGATGGCTTAGTTGGTCAAATTCCAGCACTTATTATCTCAACCGCAACAGGTATTATGATTACTCGCTCATCAGGAGATGGTGACAACTTTGCAGAGGGTACAATCAATCAGATGATGGGAAATGCAAAAATCATGATGATAGTTGGCTTTATCATGATACTTTTTGCATTAGTTCCAGGTCTTCCTACTGCTTCAATGGGATTTGTCGGTCTGCTTTTTGGAATTTTAGGCTGGTCAGTTTATAAGTATGAAAGAGGTGAACTTACTATTCTTGATGTAAACAATATTTTAAGCAAAAAGACTCAAGAGCAACAAGAGAAAGAAAAAGCTGCTGCTAAACCAAAAAAAACTCACGAAGAGATAGCAAAAGAGGAAGAGAGTGCCTTAGAAGATATACTCAAAGTTGAAATGTTAGAACTTACTCTTGGTTATCAACTGATTCGTCTAGCAGATTCTGCACAGGGTGGAGATTTACTAGAGCGTATCCGTTCTATGAGAAGAAAAATTGCATCAGATTTTGGATTTCTTATGCCACAAGTTAGGATAAGGGACAACTTACACCTTCAGCCTCAGCAATATCAGATTCTCTTAAAAGGTATCTCAATCGGCGAGGGTACAATTATGCCTGATAAATTCCTTGCCATGGATAGTGGAATGGCAACCGGAGAGATTCAAGGCGATGCAACAAAAGAACCTGCTTTTGGACTTGATGCCCTCTGGATTTCACCAGAACAAAAAGAGGATGCAATCATAAATGGCTATACCGTAGTTGACCCTGCAACTGTTATATCAACACATATGAGCGAACTTGTAAAACGAAATGCAGAAGATCTTCTTACTCGCCAAGAAGTACAAACTCTCATAGATAAAATCAAAAATGACTTTCCTGTTATCGTTGATGATGTATTAAAAGTTGCAAGTATCGGTCTAATTCAAAGAATATTAAAAGCTCTTTTACATGAAAAAATTCCTTTAAAAGATATGCTAACTATCTTAGAGACTATTGCAGATATAGCGGAGTTCACAAAAAATGTTGATGTTATAACTGAACAGGTTAGAGCTAAACTATCTCGTATCATTACACAGATGTATTCTAGCGAAGATGGAGTCATAAGACTTCTGACTTTTGACACAAACTCTGAACAAATGATGTTAGAAAAATCTCAGGAGCAAGATGGAGTAAGAAACTTAACTCTGAATGTTGGTGAAATAAACGCTCTTATCCAAGCAACAAGTACCAAAGCAGCAGAACTGCTTCAAAAAGGAGTCTCGCCAGTTGTCATTATAGTTGACCCACAGCTTCGTCGTGGTATAGCAGAAATTTTTGAGAGGTTTTCTCTTGATGTTGTTACACTTTCACATGCAGAAATAGATTCCAGTGCTACTTTTGAAGTAATGGGTTCAATTACGATAGAATAATCGGCATTTAGTGCCAGAAGGAAAAAAATGAAAAGAACAATCCACCATTTATCTCACATCGACCTTGATGGATATAGCTGTCAATTAGTGATGAAATTTACACCATATAAAATTTTTAACTACAACGCGAACTATGGGGCAGAGATTCGACAAAAACTAGAGATGATTTTAGAAAGTATAAAAAAATCTTCCCAAAGCTCTCTGATTCTAATCACTGATTTAAACCTGACTGCTGATGAGTCAAGATGGTTAAATAGTGAAGTAAAAAATCAAAATGAGTTAAAAGCAGATATAAAAATTACTCTGCTTGACCATCATGGCAGTGGAGAATCTAGTGCAAAGAAATATGAATGGTACTATCTAGACACAGCTAGATGTGCAACAAAAATCACTTATGACTACGCTAAAGAACACTTTGAATTTAGTGAACCATCTTGGATGAATAAGTTTGTAAATGTAGTAAATGCCGTTGATTTATGGAAACAAGAAGAGGTAGAAAATTTTGAGTATGGCAAAGTTTGTATGAGACTTGTAAATGAAACAAGAGAGTTAAACCGTGTTATGTTTGCAACTGAAGACAACAACTACAAGCTCTCACTTCTACTTGAAGCTACTAAACTCTTAGGTGAAGATAATGCACCTATAAAACTTGATGAAAAAATCCATCTACTTAAAAAAGAGTTTTTTCAAATAGACAAAAATAACACTCTCGATAATTTAGCAACCAAATATGTTGTTAATCTTTTAGGTAAAAAAAGAAGTACAAATACTATCTACTACAAAGGCTATAGAGGATTTCTAAGCTATGGTGTCGGAAATACATCCATCATAGGTAATGGCTTTTTACTTGCCTATCCTGAATATGATTTTATAGTTGATGTAAGTTACCGTGGGACGATGAGTCTTAGAGCAAATAACCAAGTTAGTGTATCTCAAATCTCTAAAGAGTGGGCAAACGGTGGTGGACATCCAAATGCTGCCGGTGGTAGAATCATTGGTTTTAAAGAACAGTATCGTTATGACAGAGTAAAAAAACAGATAGAAAAAATTATAAATGACAAAGAAGCTGTTGCTGGAGATTTAGAATACAAGAGAGAAGAGTTGTAAGACCGACTGCAGTCGGAGTCTTACACCACCCAATCAGTTATTGGCGAAATACCTCTCAATACCATCAGCTAAACCCATAGCCAGTCTTTGTTGGTATTTTCTATTTACCAACCTTTTTGCTTCTGCAGGATGTGAAATAAAACCAACTTCCACTAAAACAGCAGGCATTTGAGCACCAACCAAAACCCAAAATGGACCCTCTCTTACTCCACCATCTTTTACATTTTTATAATTTCTGTTTAATGAGCCTAGCATACCTCTTTGTAAATCTATAGCTAACTTATTTGACGCTAAAATTTTATAATGATTTAAAAAATTCAAAAAGCTCTCTTTCCCATATCTATTCATATCACTCATATCAGCTGAATTCTCTTTTGCAGCTACACTCGTAGCTCTGCTAGAACGAGATTTAGCAAGAAAGTAGCACTCTATTCCATGTGCTTTTTTAGCATTTCTTTTAGGTACAGAGTTAGCATGTATAGAGACAAAAATATCTGCATTTTTTTTATTCGCATACTCTGTTCTATTGCTAAGTTTTACAAATTTATCACTACTTCTACTCATATAAACTCTATATCCACGACTCTTTAAAATCTTTTTTACTTCATTTGCAATTTGAAGCACCACTATTTTCTCTCTATATTTTCTATATCCAACTGCCCCAGGATCTCTACCACCATGACCGGCATCTATAACAATTACTTTATTTCTGTCAACTCTCAACGGAGAAGTTACTTTATCTATATTCTTTGTATATAAAGATTTCTTAGAAGTTGTTTGAATATTTATAATGAGTTGGCTCAACTCTTTTTTAAATGATACTTTTAATTTTTTAGAATTTGCAATCACTAACCTAAGGGTATTTGAATTATATTGTGCCAGTTTAATTCTTTTTATGCCATCCTTTCTCAAATTTTGAGATTTAGATAACATAGAAGCATGAATATCAAAAATATATCGATGCTGTTTTTTACTTGTATCATAAAGAGTAAAATAGTTTATCTGTTTTGAATTTAATTTCTGATCACATTTCAAAACTACCATGCCATCTTCCAATCTTACAGATTCACTATTAGTATACGTTTTAAGT
>JAGHAW010000125.1 GCA_021161305.1 Sulfurimonas sp. | reverse complement strand
TCTTTTTTGTTATTTTATAATTTTATACTTTATAATTATAAAAATGCTCAAAAAAGGAGAAAGTCTTTTTTTAGAGTGGAATATAATAAAACAGGCTCTTTTTTTCTTAGTTGTCATAGTAGTTGTGGGATTTTTGGGCAGAGGCTCGGTTGGGCTTTTCCCTCTGGCAAAAGATATTCCTGATGTCAGTGCAGATCCTCTTGTAAACAAACTTCCACAAACTGCCGGATATGCAATGTTAAACTCTTATGAGCAGTATGTTAAAAGTAAGTCCGGAAATTATGACTTGATTAAGAGTTCCGGATATAAAGGCAAAATAGATAAAGCTTTTGAAGTGCATGCCCAAAAGAGTGATATTGACAGAGAAAATCTTCTAAATAATATCAAATACACAACAACAAAAAATGAAATTTTAAAAACTAGACAGCCAAATGTAGTTGTCATAATGGCTGAAAGTTTTGGAATGCCGCTTTTAGATTACCAAAGTGATGATTTTAATATCTTGGGAAGATTGAAAAAACATTTTGATGAAGATACACTTTTTACAAATTTTATATCAAGTTCAAACGGTACAGTAGTTTCTTTGGAGCCACTGCTTTTAAATATTACAGCTCGTCCAAATTCGACTTCATTTGCCCAAAGTTCTTACCTTAATACCTCTTTTACTCAAGCAAGTGCTAAGGTTTATCAGGATGCAGGATATGAAACATCGTTTATTTATGGAGGAGATCTCTCTTGGAGAAATGTTGGCAGTTTTATGTCAAGACAGGGTTTTGACAGTACTGCGGGGAAGGCGGCTATTTCAAATAGTTTAGGTTTAGACTTAGACTCTATCTCTCATGATTGGGGAGTATTTGACGGGTATTTATATAAATATGTATTTGAAAAGTTGAAAAAAGCTACAAAACCACAATTTATTTTTATTCTTACTACAAATAATCATCCCCCGTATACGATTCCTAATGATTACAAATCAAACTCTCTAAAAATTTCACAAGATTTAAAAGAACATATAACTGGAGATATGGATTTGGCACGGAGAAGATTTAAAGATTATGCTTATGCGGTTGATATGGCAGGAGAGTTTTTAGATGAGATAAAAAATTCTTCTTTAGCTAAAAACAGTGTAGTAGCCATAACTGCTGATAACAATACAGTAGAGGGAATTATGAGATATGAGAATCACTATACACAAACAAAACGAGTTCCATTTTATATATATTTGCCGGATGATTTGAAGCCAAAAGAGCCTATCGATACAACTTTGGCATCATCACATAAAGATATGTTCCCGACTCTGTATAACTTAACTCTCTATGACACAAGTTATGTGGCAGTAGGAACTAATCTGTTAGATAAAAACATACTTCATTGTGGATTTAATGATGCAGGTGTTATAGTGGCAGAAGATGGTGGGTTTAAGCATACAAAAGCTCTAACAAAAGTACAAAAAAAGTGTCAAGAATATTATAACGCTTCATTGGCAGTTACCGAATATCTGATAAAATCACAAAAATAGTAAAAATTAGGAAAATATTTGAGAAAAGTTTTAAAACGGTTTTGGCCATATATTAAAGAGTATAAGTTTTATTATTCATTAGTTTTAGTTGGAATTATCCTTACTGTGTCGGCTACGCTGGCTACGGCACACATTATGAAGCCTCTTATGGATGATTTGTTTATCTCAAGAAAAGAGGAGATGCTCCATCTTATTCCAATAGCTTTGATTGGTATATATTTTGCAAAAGCAGTCGGGCGTTATATCCAGTCTGTATTTATGAACTATATTGGTCAGCATATTATGGCAAGATTCAGAGAGATTTTGCTTCATAAAATAATCTCCTTGGATATGGGTTTTTTATATAAAAATAGAAGTGGAGAGTTGATCTCAAGAGTTATAAATGATATAGCCAAGATAGAATATTTTGTATCAAATATGCTTCCAGAGCTTTTTCGTGAAAGTATAACTGTGGTGGCTCTTATAGGCTATGTGATTTATCTAAATTCTATGCTTGCGTTTTATGCACTTATTTTGGTGCCACTTATAATATATCCAATAGTGATTATTGCTAAAAAACTCAAAAAGTATGCACATCGTTCACAAGAGAAAAATGCAGATGTTGTAACAAGGCTTACGGAAGTTTTTAACAATAGTGAGATTATAAAAGCAAATGCAACCGAATCTTATGAGCTAGGGCGTTTTAGTGTGCAAAACTGGAAATATTTTAAGATAAATATGAAGTCAATATATGTCGGTGAAATTGTCTCTCCTTTTATGGAGATAATTGGTGCAGCTGGACTTGCAGCAGTTATCTTTGTTGGTGGCAGAGAAGTTTATAATGAAAATATGAGTGTGGGTGAATTTACAGCATTTTTAACAGCTGTTGGACTTGTATTTCAACCGATTCGTCGAATCGGTTCTATCTACTCTAAGATTCAAACTGCTGTTGCTTCAAGTGAAAGAGTTTTTGAAATCTTGGATACTCAAAGTAAAGTCGTTGATGGACAAAAACTTTTACAAGAAAATATAGAACATATAGAATTTAAAGATGTAGTGCTGAAATATGAAGATAGTTTTGCTTTAAATGGTATAAATGTAGAGATAAAAAAGGGTGAAAATATAGCACTTGTTGGTGATAGTGGAGGTGGAAAAACCAGTTTTATAAATATGCTTCTTCGTTTTTATGACACCAGCAGTGGAAAAATTTTACTAAATGACACTAGCATAAAAGAGTTTACTCAAGACTCTTTAAAACATCATATTTCTTTAGTAACGCAGAGAATTTACATCTTCCAAGATACACTTGCTTCTAATGTTGCTTATGGTCAAGAGGTAGATGAGAAAAGAGTTAATGAAGCTTTAAAGTTAGCAGACGCAACAGATTTTGTAGCCACACTTGAAAATGGTGTCCATACTCATATGGAAGAGTTTGGAGCAAATTTATCCGGTGGACAGAGACAGAGGGTTGCTATCGCTCGTGCAATTTATAAACACTCTTCACTCTTGCTTTTTGATGAAGCGACAAGTGCTTTGGATAATGAGAGTGAAAAAAGAATTAAAAATGCTTTAGATGAATACACAAAAGATAAGATAACCATAACTATTGCCCACAGATTAAGTACAATTGAACACGCAGATAAAATCTTGGTTATGCAAAAAGGTTCCATCGTGGCATGCGGAACTCATAGTGAACTTTTAAAGAGTTCTGATGTGTATAAAAGATTAGCCGGAGAGTTAGATAAATAAATCTCTTGAAAAACTATAAATTAATCTAATTTGGGTTTAATTCCCCGACCTTCTAGGTCGAAGATAAAAATATTTTCCGACAAGATACTCCGCTTTTTGAGCATAGCGATAAAAAGTTTTGCGTTTAGCAAAAAGGCTCTGCCTCGG
>JAGHAW010000154.1 GCA_021161305.1 Sulfurimonas sp. | reverse complement strand
CTTGTTCATAAGAACAATGACACACCTACTGAAAAAACATCATCTGGTATGTTAGATGTTGAAGGTACTGACCAACAAATAATGACCGGAGATGCGGTTAACTCTATCTTTGCCGGTCTAGCTATGCCTATGGGAGAGTGATTCTCCCTCTCAATTAATTATGTTACAATATATAAAATAATTCTTTGGAGCTTCGTATGAATGATGACTTACTCATAGGTATAGGTGCTGACTTATCTGCTTTTAACAGTGCCTTAAAACAAGCAGAAACATCATTTGGTGTTATGACAAAGAGAATTTCTACAACTGATGTAATTGAAGTTGGTTTGAACCTTTCTGAATTTACAACTTCAATGAAAAATGTTAAATTACAATACGATGAAGCAAGAGCACATATCATTAACAATGCAATTGATTTCGGAGTAGAGTTAGATGTAAAAGAACTTGAGAAAAATGCAGATATTTATATAAAGCTTAGTAAAGAAGCCGAGAGTGAAGTAGAGGCTAATAAAAAGGCGACAGAAGATAAGATCAATGAGTATAAAGTCGCTCAAGCTAGAAAAACAGCTATTGAAATAGCCAACGCTGTTGATACAGATAAGGCTAAACTAAAACTAGCTATTGATAATATCAATGATTACAAAGTAGTTCAAGCTAAAAAAGCGGCTGTTGAAACAGCTAACGGTATAGATACAGATAAAGCTAAACTAAAATTAGCTATTGATAATATTAATGATTATAAAATAGCTCAAGCTAAAAAAACAGCACTTGAAACAGCTAACGTTATAGATACAGATAAAGCTAAACTAAAACTAGCTATTGATAATATCAATGATTATAAAATAGATCAAGCTAGAAAAACAGCACTTGAAGTAGCTAAAACTGTTGATACAGATAAAGCTAAACTAAAACTAGCTATTGATAATATCAATGATTATAAAATAGCTCAAGCTAGAAAAACAGCCCTCGCAGTTGCTAAAGCTGTAGAAAGCGACAAAACGAGATTGAAACGAGCTGTTGATAATATCAATGCGTATAAAATAGCTCAAGCTAAAAAAGCAGCTCTTGCAGTTGCTAAAACTGTAGAAAATAACGAAACTAAAAGAAAAGCTACAGAAACAAGAATACTTGCCGCAAGACGTAAAATTATAAAACAAATAACTGATGCTGAGATCAGAGCTGGTAAAACAATTACAGCCGCTAGAATGGCTGAGTTAAATAAACTTGAAAACAAACAACTTCAAACAGCTAAAAGGGTAGCTACTGCCAATGCTCCTAGTTCTTCAAAAACAACTGATAAATGGGGTGGTATTGAATCAATTGCACATGCAGCTAAGACTACAGCTCTTTATGGTGCAATGGGTCAAGTTCTGTTCGGATTACAAAACGCATTTAGATCAGTAGGAGCAGAGGTTATACGTTTTGACCAATCAATCTACTCTTCAATGGCTGTACTTAATAAGACAAAAGCTGAGGGTAAATTTCTTGCATTGGAAGTTGAACACCTATCTATTGCATACGGAACAGCAGCAGAGGATATTCAACAAGCCCTTCTTACCATAGGTAGAGCCGGTGTTGATAGTACGGAACAAGTTGCGGCTGCAACAACTGTTTTAACACAGTTAGCTAAGATTACAGGCGATAGTATGAGTGATGGGGCGGCTGGGCTTGCTACAATGCTTTCTGTGTATCCTAAACTTACTACTGAGATTCATTTACTTGGTGAAAAAATGGGAGTCATTGCCAATGCAACCCGTTTAGGATTAAAAGACTTCACAACTATTTCTAACTACGCTCTTACAACCGCTAAGAGTATTGGTATCAATGCTGATTCATATTTAGCGTTAGCTGGTGCAATGTCTAAGGTTGGTTTAAATGCGTCAACTATAGGTACATCAATCAGACGTTTGAAGAAATTTACAGACGCAACATCTGAGTCTATGACCATCTTTTTCCGTGTGCTTGGATATAGCCAAAAAGATTTTAGTAGTGACTTGATTGAAAATTCAAGCAAATCACTGATCAAATTCTCAAGAGCCTTAGCCGACATGGAGCCGGAACGATTTAAACTAATGACTAAAGGTTTAAATATCTTTGAGAAGGCTACAATAGATACTTTTAAAGTTATTGGAGAAAATGATTATCTTCATTTAATGACATCTCGTTTAGCCCGTGTAACAGAGGATACAAAGAACTTATCTAAACAAGCAGCGTTGATGGCTACAGGACTTTCTGATACTTTTGCTAGGATTGGTAATGTAATTAAATCAGCGTTTAATGAAACAGCGATCTCTGCATTGGATGGTATGTTTGATCGTACAAATGCAGAGGATTATGCTAAAGCAATAGAGGAACTTGGAAACGCTGTAATATTTGTAATGAAAGTAATTGTTGCCTTTGGTACAGCGATAGCGATTGTTAGTACAGCAATGTATGTATATGGTTTAAAAGCAAAGTTTGCCAAAAGGGAGACAGTTAAATTTAACAAAGCTCTTCGCCGTAACCTTGTAGTGCTTGCATTAACCGTTGCCTTTAGTGCTTACTTGGCTAAGATTGAAAAAACAAGACAAGAACAAGAAAAATTAAAAAATGTGTTAGCGGCTTCAAGAGAAGAAATTGAAGCAATGACAGAAGCTACAAAAGCGGCAAGTGCTGAGACTGTAGTAAGTCAAATTGCGAAAGAAGAACAGACAATTGTTATGTTGCAAAATAGAAAATTTGCTATAACAAAAGAATATTGGGGTCTACTTACAACGGTTAGTTCATTGACAGAAAAAGATAGACTTGCAAATCGTGATCTTGTTGAAAAAGCTGAACAGCGTATTGTTGCATTAAAGAAAACTCTATCGATTTATAATGAAATCTCAGGACTTAGAGGTAAAGAGGGATATGGTGATATTGCACCACACGAATTAACCAATCAGGAACTTGGAGCACAAAAAGCCGCAATAGCACTTAACGACACTATCAATGGTCAAATAAATAAAAGATACGCACAATACATAAAACTAAATACTGCTCGTTCTAAAGAAGTTGGTATTATGAATAAGTTAATTGGCATTTTTGGTAAAGAGGGTGAACTTGCTATTCAACAGGAAAAAGCAGCGACATCAAAATTAAATCTAAAAGTATTTGAACTTAAAGTTATTAAAGATTTGAACAAAGCTTATGCTAAAAGCAGAGAGCTTGATGTTGCTAGACTTGTAGCAAATGAACAAATAACAGAACATGCCGGAAAAATGATATTGCTCAAAGAGAAAGAGACAGCCGCACAAGATGCATACAATGATGCCCAAAGTAAAATCTATCAAAGATTTGGTATCTTAAATGATGAGATAAAAAAGCGTGTTGATTATCAAATTATGGCTACAGATGCTCAAGAAAAAGAGAATACTCTTTCACAAATACAGCTTGATAAATTAGCAGAACAAAAAGCTGAAATGGGTAGAATTGTTGACTTGTCAATACAAGCTATTAATCACGGAAACACGTTAGCATCAACGTATCGAACTGTTGCAAATGAGCTTGCATCTGCGGTTAGACAAATGGCACTCTTGGCAGGTACTATGGGTTCAGGAGAAGTACGAACTTTAAATCAGCAAGATAATATTGATACTGCTAAAGAAGAGTTAAAACTTGCAAATGAAGCCGGTGTTGCATTACAAAAGAAATATGATCTAGCTAAAGGTACTGCTCAGGAAGTTGCAGTAATACAAGAGATTGAAAACCACGGGGCACTTGTTGCACAAAAAGCATTGAGAATTACTCAAGAAAATGTCAAAATGGCTGTACTTGGTAGAACTCTAAATAATGAAGCACTAAACTTTGCAAAAGATATGACAAACGAAGAAATAAAAAGAAGTCGTTTGAATGAAAAAGGTTTAACAGGTAAAGCAAAAAGTGTTAGAGATGCTAAGAACGCAGTTACAGATGCCGTTAAAGCAACTAAGGATGCCAAGACGTATGCGGATGGGAACTTAAACGATGAAGCAGCAATTCTTGCATATAGTCAAGCACGTACTGCTGAGGTAGCAGCACGTAATAAATTATTAGACCAAGAAGCACGGAAAGATCCTAAAGGTCCTAAAGACACAACAGCGAGTGATGCCGCTAAGTCTGCTCGTTTAGCTGATAAAATGAAAAAAGATTATATCAGTATGCTCAAGGAAGAGATGGAACTTAAATGGGCAATTATTGATAGAGATGAAGCTCAGACAGGAAACCTTTATACACAAATTCAGCAGGAAGCAAAATCATTAAAGATCGCAGAAAGACGACTAAAACT
>JAGHAW010000276.1 GCA_021161305.1 Sulfurimonas sp. | reverse complement strand
TACTTAAGTGATGTAGATGGAAACAAATATGTTGACTTTGTTCAGAGTTGGGGACCACTTATCTTTGGTCACAGAGATGAAAGCATAGAAAAAGCTGTTATAGAAGCTGTAAAACATGGGGTTAGTTTTGGTGCTCCGACGATAGCAGAAACTGAGTTGGCAAAACTTGTTGTTTCATTTTTTGATTCTATAGACAAAGTAAGATTCGTTAGTAGTGGTACAGAGGCTGTTATGAGTGCTATTCGTTTAGCTCGTGGTTTCACAGGTCGTGACGATATAGTTAAATTTACAGGTTGTTATCATGGTCACAGTGATGCACTTTTAGTTGAAGCAGGAAGTGGTGCTGCTACTTTTGGAAATCCAAGTAGCCCAGGTGTTCCGGCTGACTTTACAAAACACACTCTTCTAGCAGAGTATAACAACATAGAAACGGTAAAAAAATGTTTTGCAGATTCTAAGGATATTGCTTGTGTAATCATAGAGCCAATTGCAGGAAATATGGGTCTGGTTCCAGCAGATAAAGAGTTTTTACATGAACTAAGAAAACTTTGTGATGAAAATGGAACTCTTCTTATTTTTGATGAAGTTATGAGTGGTTTTAGAGCTTCTATTAATGGTGCTGAGTCTATTACTGGCACAACTCCAGATATCGTAACTCTTGGAAAAGTTATTGGTGGTGGTATGCCAGTAGGTGCTTTTGGAGCAAGAGCAGAGATAATGGCTAAACTTTCACCAGATGGTCCAGTTTATCAAGCAGGAACTCTAAGTGGGAATCCAGTTGCAATGGCAGCAGGATACGCAGCACTTTCCAAACTAAAACAAAATTCAAGAGTAATAGCAGTTTTAAATGAACGAGCTACAAGATTAGTCCAAGGTATGCAAAAAGAAGCCTTGGCATGTGGAATCACTATGCAAATAGATACCAGAGGAAGTATGTTTGGTTTCTTTTTTAATGAAAAGCCAGTTAAAAACTTTGCCGATGCTTGTAATAGCGATGCTGAACTTTTTGCAAAATTTCACTCTATGATGCTTAATGAAGGTTTTTATTTTGCATGTTCTCTATATGAAACAGGTTTTATTTCAACTGCCACAACTGATGAGATGATAGAAAATACCATCAAAGCAAGTGCTAGAGTATTTAAGGCTATAACAAATGGCTGAGACCCAAAATCAAGAAGAAGAGCCAAAACCAAGAATTAAACCAATTATAGAAGCAGCTGATAGCCTCTCTTTGGGTATCTCTATGGTTGTGGCTGTTGTTATGGGTGTAGGTATAGGTTACCTGATTCGTAGTCTGACTGAGATTTGGTGGACTTTTTGGATAGGTGTTTTTATAGGTATAGCTGCTGCTGTTTTAAATGTTTATAAAGCATATTCTAAACAACATAAAATGTTTGAAGAGTTAGCGAAAGAACCGAGATATGCTATAAAAAAACAGCTTGATGATGAAGATGACGAGGATTATGGTGAAAAAAATTATTAATAGAACGCAAAAGGAACCAAGTCCCTTTTACTTCGCTTGGACCGCTGTGGTCACTAAAGCTTACCTCTTCGAGGTAGAGTAGTGAGGTCTATTAAAATTTTAATTATAAGTGAATTAATTATATTAATAACTTATTTTATCTCTTTTAGTTTTTATATGAATCTGCAGATTGCATTTTTAAGTAGTCTTTTTGTTATTTTAGGTGCTTCTTACACCTATAAAAAGATGGTAAATAATCAAGTAGATTCTAAGATGATAGAAGACAAGAGAGACATTCTTGATACTATAGAAGACCCTCATGAACTCTACGATGATGAGTCTATCAATGAAGCACCTGTGGAAGAGTTAGACTTAAAGGCAATAGTAAAAGAAGAAAAAGCCAAGATAAAAACGCTTAGTGTTAAAAGTATGAAACACGGTGTTAGAGGAAGTGTTTCAGCATTTAGACTTGTTCCCTATGTTTTTTTAGTTTTAGGTTTTATAGCACTTAAAAATAATGAGCTTTTAGATATTGCTGTCTATTTACCATCGCTTTTAGTTGGGATTGTTGTTGGTAGCATAAGCGGTAGAGGGCTTTTTTCTTAAGAAGTAATACCAATCCCCATTAATAATCAAAATTTTAAACGAGCATATTGTGTCATAGTGTAAGGCGAAAGTCCGCAGGAGCTATGAATAGCTTCAAGGATTTTCAACGAAGCAATATGATGCAATATACTTGCCCTACGGGTAAAAGATAAGCCATCATCTGACTTCGTTAGATAGATTTGAAGCTACCAGTAGCTCCTACATCTATCTGCCTTGCAGCTAATAGCTTATCTTTTATTTAAAGTTTTGATTATTAATGGGAATTGGTATTAGTTTAGGGTAATTGTTTTATTAACTGGATGGAGGGTTATTTTGTCTTCATTTAGTTCTAAATAGAATGGCTCATATTCTTTAGGGGATGTTTTATAGATTAGTTCATCTCCATTGTTTAGTGCGAAGATGATTGTATTTAATCCGGTAAATGGTTTTTCTATGGTGATTGTTGCATTTTTACTAGAATTTTTAATACTATTTCTTTCATCTGTAAGTGTTTTTATTTTTTTCTTTATAGGATTAATCTGCGATATGTCATGTCTTTGTGCTTCTTCTAAAGAGTATTTTAGG
>JAGHAW010000235.1 GCA_021161305.1 Sulfurimonas sp. | reverse complement strand
TTCTTGAAACGGCGGTAAGATGCATCAAAATTATCATCACTTCGTAGTACAATACCAGGCATATCACATCACCCACTTTCTTTAAAATTTTCGAACCGCAATTATACCATAAACCAATTTTATAGGGGGTCAGGCGTTGAATATCCACTTTTTACTACTTTTGAAATCATTGAACGAGACACATTGAGATGTTTTGCTATTTCTGCCTGAGTGTAACCATCAGCTAAGGCATCATTTATGATTAAATTTCTTTCACTTTTTGTTTTATAATCATTAAAATGTTCTTTCAGTGTTTTTGAATATGCCTGCTTGTGTTGATTCCCTTTTGAGAGTATTTTTTGTTTTTGTATATCTTGAAGTATTTCTAACTCTTCCTCATCTAATTTCAGACCTATAATCTCTTGAATATTTTCATAGTTAAGCTCTTCTAAAAGTTTAGAGTTGTGTGTGCATGAGATAGGTGTTTGTTTGTTTACAATTACTGCTCCAAGTGTATATGGGTACTCTCCTACCCTATCTGATAATCTTGCTTCTATTGGGTTTTGTTCTATATATCTTATGAGAGTGTAGTAGTAATCTTCATTGTTTATATAACGGGAATAAAATCTTCCCTGCCAAAAGTGACCAGACCTTTTTTGTTGTTTATTTGCGTAGATGGCATAGTTAGAGTTTATATGTTTCATAAAGAGAGAAAGATTGTCTAGTTCTGTTTCTACAAGAAGATGAAAATGATTACTCATCAAGCAGTAGTCATGAACTGTAACCCTATATGCTTCAGATGCTTTACAGAGAATTTTCAAAAATACTTCATAGTCATTTTTATTTTTAAATATGTCACTACGATTTACACCACGATTTATGACATGATGATACCCAGCTAAATCAATTCTAAGTCTTCTTGACATATAGTTTCCCTCTTACTTATTAGAAGAAGTGTAGCATAAATTTAGTGGATATTCAACGCCTGACCCCAATTAAATGGTATAATCTTTTTATGATTACCCAAGATTCCATAGAAGCCTTAAAGGCACAGCTTGATGTTGTTGATGTTGTTGGTTCCTATGTTGAGTTAAAAAAGGCAGGTGCGAACTTTAAAGCACCATGCCCTTTTCATGATGAAAAAACTGCTTCGTTTGTGGTTAGTCCACAAAAACAGATTTATCACTGTTTTGGATGTCTTCCCCCATATCAAAAGATAGTTACAGACAAGGGTTGCGTTGAAATAAAAGAGATAAAAGTTGGGGATAGAGTATTTGCTGTTAATGGAATTTCAACTGAAGTTATCCAAACTGTTCACCATACGGGCGAGTTTGATATTTTAGCTTTTAAAACATCTCTAAGTGCTAAAGAGTCTTGTTTTACCCAAAATCATGATATGTTAGTTGTTAAAAAAGAAGATGCTATTTCAATTTTACCATATATGCGTGTAGAAAAAAGCAGACCTCTTAAATTTTATGGACGCATTAAAAAGATTAAGAGAGATTATGATTTAGTTATAAAAAGAGAGTTTGCAAACGATATAAAAGTTGGCGATTATTTTTTATATCCAGCAGATAGAAAAATTATAGATGATAAAACAATAGATGTATCAATTTTTTGGAATAAAAAGAAGTTTGGTCCTAATGTTGAAAAAATCAAAACAATTAAGCTTAGTGAAGATTTTATGTGGCTTGCAGGAATGTATGTTGCAGAGGGTAGTAGCTATAGAGGTGGAATCAAATTTTCTCTATCTTCAAAAGAGTCAGATTATGCAGATAAAATTATAGATATAGTAAAAAAGGTTTTTGATAAAAAAGGAACGATATTTTATAGAGATAGTAGAGAAAATTCTTTAGAAGTCACAATTTCAAGTACAAATTTACAATATATTTTTGAAGCTTTATTTAAAATAGGTGCTAATAAAAAGGAGTATCCTTACTATTTTAATTTTTTGGCAAAGAGTTTGCGTCAAGCACTGTTTATCGGGTTAATGGATGGAGATGGATGTTATAGTTGTAGGACATACGATACAGTAAGTGAGAAACTCGCTGATGAGATACTGGATTTGGCAATAAGTTTGGGCAAGTTGCCGACTTGTAGAGTTAGTGAGGAACACAGAGATAAAAATAGAATAAATCATCAAAAAAGCTATACTATTTACTTTAAGCAAAGAGAATCTATAGAGAGTTTTTATGAATATATAGATGGAGTAAAATATCTTTTTTCTAAAGTAAGAGAGATAGAAAATATTGGGCATGAAGAGATAGTTTATGATATAACAGTTAAAGATAAAACTCATACATTTTTAGCAAATCATTTTGCAGTTGGAAATTGTGGTGCCGGTGGTGATAGCGTTAAGTTTGTTATGGAGTATGAAAAACTTAACTATCCTGAAGCCTTGGAAAAATTGGCTGATTCGTATAATTTTACTCTCGGTTATACCGATAACAAACATAACAAACCTCGCTCACAAGTTATGGATAAGTTAAATGAGTGGTATCAAAATCTTCTTACTTCAAAACAAACAGCCCTCTCTTATATAAAAGAAAGAGGAATCTATGAGAGTAGTGTCGAGAAGTTTGGTATGGGGTATGCCCCAGATTCAAATGCAACTATAAACTATATAAAAGATCAACAGTTTTCTCTGGGTGAAGCTGTTGAGATGGGTGTTATAGGTTATGACGGTGGTAGAAATTTTGCCAGATTTATAGAACGAATAACTTTTCCAATCCACTCTGCAAATGGTTCTTTAGTCGGTTTTGGTGGAAGAACTATAACGGGGCATCAAGCAAAGTATGTAAACTCACCAGAGACTCCATTTTTTAATAAATCTCGTCTTTTGTATGCTTACCATCATGCCAAACAAGCCCTTTATAAAAAGAATGAAATCATTATAACAGAGGGTTATCTTGATGTTATTATGCTCCATCAGGCTGGGTTTGATAATGCAGTTGCCACTTTAGGAACGGCACTGACTAACGAACATCTGCCACTTCTTAGAAAGGGTGAGCCAAAAGTTGTGATGGCTTATGATGGAGACAAGGCAGGTAGAGCGGCGGCACTTAAGGCGGCAAAACTTCTGAGTGCTTCGGGTTTTAATGGCGGTGTTGTTATTTTTGGAGCTGGACTTGACCCTGCTGACATGGTATACAATGGTGCCATAGAAGAGTTGGCTACAATGTTTAGAGAGCCAAAACCATTTATAGAATTTGTGTTAGATGAGATACTCTCTTTGTATAATTTAGCGGACCCAAAAGCGAAAGAGAGTGCGATGAATGAGGCTACGGCATATCTAAAAACTCTCTCTGCCTTGCTTCAAGAGGAGTATAAAAGCTATCTGGCTTCTCGTTTGGGAATCAGCCCGTCATTTGTTAGAGTTACTAACCAGACACAAACTAATCAAAATGCCCCTTTTATGCAAAAAAACACCCATAAAGATATGTGGGAGTTAAGCCTCATCAAAACAGTTTTAGAACATCCAAATTTTATAAATCAGGTTTTAGATGTGCTTGATCCGTCACTTTTACAGTTTCACTCCTCAGAATTTGCTTTAGCCATTCAAGGCAAAACAGAGGAATCTGCTTTAATGGCAATTTTAATAGATGAAACCATAGTTACAATAAAAGATGAGGAAGCATTAAGGGCAGAGTTAGTTACATTTCTTTCAAAACACTATGAGAGAGAGTTGAAAAAAATAAATATGCAAACTCATATATCTTTTGAAGAGAAAGCTTTTTATATTCGTAAATTTCGTGGTAAAATTGCACAACTAAAACGAGGGGAACTGGTGACAAATATATGAAAGCAATAGCACTGTTTAGTGGTGGATTAGATTCCACTCTGGCGATGAAACTTATAATTGACCAAGGTATAGAAGTTATAGCTCTAAATATTGATATGGGTTTTGGAAGCACGGATGACAGACGGGAGCATATGCAGAGTATGTGTGACCAAGTTGGAGCAGAACTTAGAATTGTAGATATTCAGAGTGAGTATTTGCAAGAAGTTTTATTTACTCCAAAACATGGCTATGGAAAAAATTTTAACCCATGTATAGATTGTCATGCCAAGATGTTTGCAGTTGCTAAAGCTGTTATGGAAGCAGAGGGGGCATCATTTCTTATAAGCGGTGAAGTTATGGGACAACGCCCAATGAGTCAAAACAAAGATTCTCTTCAAACAGTTCTAAATGAGAGTAATTGTGACGGTATCCTTCTCCGTCCAATGTCTGCTCTTCGATTAGAGCCCACTATCGCAGAGCAAAATGGCTGGGTAGATAGGGGGAAGCTTGAAGGTATAACAGGAAGAAGCCGTGAGAGACAACTTCAGATGGTAAAAGAGATAGGATTAGAGAGCTTCGAATCTCCCGGAGGAGGATGTCTTTTAACCGATGAAAATTTTGCTAAAAAGATGTTTGATTTTATAGAATATGATAAATTTGAAGTAAAAGATATTCCTCTTATGAAGTTTGGTCGTCACTTTCGTCTAAGGGATAGTGCGAAGTTGGTTATCGGTAGGAATAAAGAAGAAAATGAACATCTTCAAAATATTGACAATGATAAATACTACCATATTAAAACCGTAGGATTTCCTGGTCCACATGCCATGTTAAGTAAAAATGCAAGTGAAAAAGATAGGGATTTGTCCGCAAAAGCTATATTGACCTATTGTAAAACCTCCCCTCAAAAGAGTTACCCTCTCTCTTATGACGGGGAGGAGATACAATCTTCTCCTTTTGAATCAAGAGAAGAGATGAAGCCTTTTAATATTTTATAATTTTTTAGATATACTGCT
>JAGHAW010000285.1 GCA_021161305.1 Sulfurimonas sp. | reverse complement strand
TTCAAACCATCTAGCATTATAAACATCTGCTTTTGCAGTAACAGTTCCATAATCATTCTCAATAAATGTAGCATAACCGATAGCAATTCCAAAGATTGTCATCAAAATTGCCATAGTTTTCATAGAACCTAAAAAAGATAAAAATTGTTTCATAAAGTAATCCCTCAATTAAAAAGAATATTTTAGTTAAAAAAAACTAATGTAGGGTTAAATATCTTTTAAAAACTCTTCAATATATTCGGCAATCTCACCAATAGCTTCTGTAGCTTTTGCATAATAAACTTTAGTGAAATATCTATCATCTATGGCATCACTTGGCTCTAAATTATTTAAAATTGATTTATCGGTAAGTTGTGCAAAATAAGTAACATCCAAAACAGTTCCACTTGTTCCTATAATCACAACAAGTTCACACTCATTTAGTTCACTTGTCATTATCTGATACTTTGGTGCTGCTTCACCAAAAAAGACTATATTTGGTCTAAGTTCACCTCCACAAGATGGACACTGAGTATTGAAACAATCATCCTGTTTTTTATACCCAATCTCAAAAATCTCATCACACTCTCTACATCTAAGCTCTGTTAAAAAGCCATGCAGATGAACTATCTCATCTTTTTTTATACCTGCTTTTTCAAAAAGATTATCTACATTTTGTGTCATAACGGTTATAGCATGTGGATATTGATGCTTTAACTCTACTATAACTTTATGAGCATAGTTAGGCTTCTTATCTTCTATATCAGCTCGTCTGGCATCATAAAACTTTTTTGTAGCCTCACCATTTGTATCTAAACAACCTTCACTACAAACATCTTCCACTCTATGATTTTCCCAAAGTCCGTCACTATCTCTAAAAGTAGAGATTCCAGACTCGGCACTGATCCCAGCACCAGAAAGAATCAAAACCTTAGCCATTAGTTTTTACCATATCATCGAGATGATTAAAAAGTTTAATCGATGCAACTTCAGTATCTTTAAATAGTTTAATAACTTCATCTGCATTACCAACAACATCTTTTTCAATCAAACTTATAGCTTTTGCAATATTTTCATGAATATGTTTATGTGGTTCTACTACAGCGTTATATGCACTATTTCCTGTAAAGTTAGCCTTTCCTTCATTTGCATGCCACTTGCCAAGAAGACAAGATTTATAATCACTAAGAGTAATATTTCCATGTCCCTCAAAAGCACAAGAATAAGCGTTACTTTTATAAATCATATGATCAAGCTTAGCCATATTTGCAAAAAGCTCATGTCCTATATTTGTATTGTCCTCTTTTATTGTCTGTGCATTTGAAACTAATTCAGATAATATTTCTCTAAAATCATCTAATATATTTTGAGAAGAAATAGCATGTTTTTCAATACTCTCACTATTTTCAGCCATATTAGTAGAGTTTTGTTTTAGTACACTTATATTTACCTCTACCTCACTTGTGGCTTTTTGGGTTCTCTCCGCAAGTTTTCTAACTTCATCAGCAACTACGGCGAAACCTCGTCCATGTTCACCTGCACGGGCAGCTTCTATGGCAGCATTTAAAGCAAGAAGATTTGTTTGGTCTGAAATATCTTTAATAAGTGAAATAACACTGTATATCTCTCCTACATTTGAGCTTAACTCTTCTGATGAACTTCTTGATTCACTAACCATCTCGGTAATGTTTGAGATAGATTTTGTTATCTCATTCGTAGATTCCGTTACCCTTGTTATAACATCTGATGTTGAAGCATTAAGTTTATTTACTTCATTTACATTATTAATATTTTCTTCCATGCTGTGGTGTAGGTTATTTGCATTGTCTATAGACGCAGCTACCATAACATTGGATAAACTTAGAGTTAAATTATTTTTCTTCATACTCTCTTTAACCTCTAAAGCTGACTTCTCTGCATAAAGACTCTTTTCTCTTGCTTCATCTGCCAATGCTTCAACTTTTTCTAAAAAGGTATTAAAACTTGAACTTGCATGTCCTAACTCATCTCCGGAAGTTACAGGCAATCTTTTTGAAAGGTCTGCATCACCTTGAGCTAACTCCATCGCAACTCTGTCAAGATTTACGATAGGATCAACAACAGTTCTCTTAATAATAATAATCAAAAATATAAGAATAAAAATATCTATTAGTGCCATGATATAAACTTGTCTTATTAAAGAATCTTCAGATTTTACAATCACGCTTTGAACATTTGAAAGTTTATCTCCAACAAGAACAAAACCAACCACATTTCCGGAAAAGTCTTTAATTGATTCTGAAATAATAAAATACTCATCCGTTACATGAAAATCAGTTGTATTAGCTATATCTACATTTTTAAGATCATCAAAAAAAGCTCTATTTACAACATCTTCTCTTACAGCCAATGAGTAATCACCAACTTTGGGTGCTTTGGCAACTAAAGTAGCAATATTTAAATACTCGTTTTTCATAACTATAGCCACATCGTAACCATTTGCCTCTTTAGCATGTTTAACAATAGAATTAAAACCCTGCATAAACTCAACAGAACCTAAATATATACCATTCTCAATAATAGGAGCTAAACCACGAAGAACTAATCCAGAACGACCAAGTTCCACAGCAACAAGTGGTTTTTTATCTGATTTAATACTCACAACAGTTTTTCTAAAACTACTTAAATCATCTCCAAATTTTTCAGGTTTCCATGCTCTTAAAAAACTATGCAAATCTGCATCATGTATATGAATTTTTATATTTTTATAATTGGTAAAATCTTTAAACTCTTGAGAGACAGACCCCAAACCATTTATAGCTATAGTTCTGTTGTTATCTTTTAAAGCACGAACTACATCATAATTCTTTGAAATATTGATAGCATTGGTCAAACCAATACTCTCCTTAGAAGCTATAGCCTCTTTATATACTAAACGAAGTGAATCAGACTGGCTCTCATATACATCATCTTTCATCTCAGATATCGAATAATAATAATTAGCAATAATAATAATAAAACCAAAAACTATCGACAAAACTAACGGAACATGAATCTTTTTGCTTATACCTAAACTACTCATATATTAAACCCCTAATAATATTTTAAAATATTATA
>JAGHAW010000242.1 GCA_021161305.1 Sulfurimonas sp. | reverse complement strand
TTTCAAGATAGAATCTATTAGAGTTTATCTGGAATGATTTCGGAAAATTTTATTATCTAAGGGTGTATTCATGAACAAAGCACAATTCGTTGAATTAGTACAAGCAAGTGGTAACTACAAAACTAAAGTTGAAGCTGAAGCGGCTATCAAAGCATTTACAGAAGCTGTAACTCAAGCTTTGGTTAAAAAAGAAGATGTATCTTTAGTTGGTTTTGGTGGCTTTTCTGCTGCACTTCAAAAAGGTAAAAGTGGTAAAGTTCCAGGTACTGACAAAACATACACTACTCAAGATAAAATGGTTCCTAAATTCAAAGCTGGTAAAGGTCTTAAAGACCGTGTAGCTGCTGGCAAATAATTTCTAATATTGTCGTAATTTATTGCGACAATATCGATTCTTTTATATGAGTTTGTTTTTATTTAAAAAAAAGAGTTCCACTCTCAATTTAGCAGATTCAGAGGTATTTGACAATTTAAAAGAAGTTTGTAGAGAAAACTCTCTTTTAGTCTACCAAAACCTCACTATCTATCATCATAGTATAAACTTTTTTATTCCTTTACTAATACTAGACCCAGTACGCGGAATATATCTTTTTGAGTATAAAACTTGGAACTATGATAAACTGAAAAACGCAACTGCCCAAAAATCACAAAATCAAGAGACATCAAATGAGACTTTAGCCTTCGACAAAACCCATGCTATCATAAAACAAAAATTCAATGAACTAACACATAACGATGGGGTCGCTATATTTAACTTTTTACTAATGGAAAATTTAAGTGTCCAAAATTACGAACACCTAGATGTTTCATTGAAAGAACTTCTACCTAAAAACAGAATCATCCTTAGTGATTCATCAAAAGAAGAGATATTAAATAATCTTCATGATGTAGAAAAACCAGAGAACCCACTGCCAGATGTAGCACATATAATGGGTAACCTGCTTATACAATATCTCGTTATATCAGATGATGACTCTTTGCATCTAGCAAATTCTCAACAGATGGACTTTATAGAGAGTGAACCAAAAAAATATCAAACCCTTTCTGGAGAGAATAGCTCGGGGAAAACAGAAGCTCTTCTTCTAAAAGCAATTCTATATAAACTAAAAAATCCAAATAAAAAAGTAATCATCATAGAACCAACTACTCTTGCTTGTGACATCTTAAAACATAAACTTATAAGAAGTGTTGAACATGCAATAATAGTGTTGGATATCACTTCTATAGAAATAATTACACCAATAGTACTCTTAAATAGGCATCTAAGTAAACATAATAAACTCCTTCTTGATAAGACAATCTATATTGATCAGATTTTAATGAAGAAAAAATTTCAAATTGCCGACCTTATTATATGCGATGATTCTGACCTGCTTCCGGAGGAGTTTACTCTCTATCTAAAACATATACAAAAAAAATCAAACCTTATATTGGTAAGTAACAAACAAATTTCTGAAGCTGACTTTGTATTTGAAAAAAGTTTTTGCAATAATAATACAAATATTAAATTTATAAAAACAAATCCTCATGCCAAAGCTCTGCAAATAATTGAAAAACTACTTAAAGATTTTGATGCTAAAGATATCTTAGTAATCAGTGATGAACTAAGCAAAAAACAACTTGGCGATGACTTGGAGTTTTTCATAAAAGATAAAACTGTTTTGCTAGATAGTTCTAGAAATCTAATAGATCAAGATTTAGATAATCTTTTGCTCTCAACATACTCACAAATCAGTGGTATTACCGCTAAATATGTTATACTTTTAGGCATATCACTAGCATCAATCCAAGAGTTAAATTACGCTGTAAATTCATCTAAAGATAGTGTTTATATTTTATATGAAGATGAGTGTGAAAAGCTTTCTATGCTTAAAGAAAAATTTGAAAAAAACAAGGAAATTCTATGAAAAAAATTTTATTGGCACTTTTAGTTATGTTGTCTGTCTCTCTAAGTGCAGATAATAAAAACCCTCTCGTTATTTTAGAAACAACACAAGGGGTAATTGAAATAGAGTTATATCCAAGTATCGCACCATTAGCAGTGGAGAACTTTACAACACATGTAAAAAATGGTTACTATAACGGTTTAGCTTTTCATCGAATCATAAAGAATTTCATGATTCAAGGTGGTGATCCAACTGAAAGCGGTAGAGGTGGAGAGAGTATTTGGAACAAACCTTTTAAAGATGAGTACAAAGACAAAACTTTTAACAAAGCCGGAATCCTTGCAATGGCAAATGCTGGTCCCCATACAAATGGCAGTCAATTTTTTATAACAACGGCTAAAACTCCTTGGCTTAATGGTCATCACACCATCTTTGGTCAGACAACTGCTTCATCAATGAAAACAGTTATGAAACTTAACAGTGTAGCTACCTTGGGAAGAGCTGGTAGAGATAAACCTCAAGAGCGTCAAGAAATTATAAAAGCATATATGAAAAAATAATTTTTGTAACCATTTTATAATATAATTACGCACTAATTTAACTACGAGGTAAGAATGGAGATTCAAATAATGAAAAAACTTGAAACAGAAGCACTAAAAAAGAGTGGAACAGATTTGACAAAACTTGGTTTTTCTCTATTTTTTATGATTGCTGTTTTAACATACAGTTTTTTAAGTAATGGTGGGATTCCTAACAATATGTTCTTAGCTGTAGCTGCACTGATTGGTGCATATATGGCAATGAATATTGGTGCTAATGATGTAGCAAATAATGTCGGTCCTGCTGTTGGTTCTAAAGCTTTAACTCTTACTACTGCAATTATTATTGCTGCTGTTTTTGAGGGTGCCGGTGCATTGATAGCTGGTGGAGAAGTTGTAAAAACCATTAAAAAGGGTATCATTGACATCTCTGCTTTTGGTGGGAATGCCGACCCATTTATCTGGGCAATGATGGCTGCACTTTTAGCAGCTGCACTATGGCTTAACTTTGCAACAATGATGAAAGCTCCAGTTTCAACTACCCACTCTATAGTTGGCGGTGTTATGGGTGCTGGGATTGCAGCAGCCGGATTTAGCATAGTCTCTTGGGGAACTATGGCAAAAATCGCTGCTTCATGGGTAATTTCCCCTGTTTTAGGTGGTATTATTGCTGCTGCATTTTTACTTTCCATCAAAAAATCCATAGTCTTTAAAGAAGACAAAATAAGTGCCGCAAAAACTTATGTACCTATCTTTGTAGCACTCATGTCTTGGGCTTTTGTCACATACCTAACACTAAAAGGTCTTAAAAAAATCTGGCCTCAGGTTGTTGAAACTCTAAACATACTTCCATTTATCTCCATAGAGATGAGTAAAAAACCAACTTTTACAACTGCTCTAGTTTTAGGACTTATTGTTGCAATAGTTGTTTATATATATGTAAAAACTAGACTTAAATCAACTTCTAAAATTCTCAAGAACGATAGAGATTCAGTAAATACGCTATTTACTATCCCTCTTATTTTTGCAGCTGCACTTCTTAGTTTTGCTCATGGTGCAAATGATGTTGCGAATGCAATTGGACCATTGGCAGCTATAAATGATGCAATTATAAATGGTGGTATCTCTTCTAAAGCAAGTATTCCTTTATGGGTTATGGGAGTAGGTGCTTTAGGTATCGCTCTTGGTCTTGCTCTTTATGGACCAAAACTCATCAAAACAGTTGGTTCAGAGATAACAGAGCTTGATCAGATGAGAGCCTTTTCAATCGCTATGGCAGCTTCTATCACAGTTATTATCGCTTCTCAACTCGGTCTTCCGGTTAGTTCTACTCATATCGCTATAGGTGGTGTATTTGGTGTTGGTTTTTTAAGAGAATACCTACACCTAAATGACACAAACAAAACTATTGAAGATGATATATTAACTATAAAAGATGAGAAACAAAATCTTAATGCTTACAACTCGGAACTTAAAACTCTTGAAGCAAAAAATGAGAAAATAAAAGCAGACTATGAAAGAATAGTTGACCTTTATAAACTTATAGCCGATGAAGAAAAAACTATAAAATCAACTAAAAAACATATGAAAAAAACTAAAAAAGTTGAGTTTGTAAAAAGAGATGCTATCAAAAAAATTATTACCGCTTGGGTAGTTACAGTTCCGGCAGCTGCTACACTTTCGGCTCTGCTATTTTTTATGATAAAAGGGATTATGGTCTAAGCAGAACGAACACAATTTCTACCAGACTCTTTAGCAAGATATAGAGCTTTATCGGCTCTATCTACCAGTTCTTCAAGAGTTAAATTTTTATCTATCTGTGCTACTCCAAAACTTGCTGTAATATTTCCAACCTCTTTTATCTCACAATTTTGTATTTTTACCCTTAATTTATCAGCTATACCTAAAGCATTTTCTAAATCAACAGTAGGAAGAAGAACTATGAACTCTTCCCCTCCCCATCTACACACCACATCTATCTTTCTTGTAGCATTTAAAAGTATCTTTGCAAGTTTTTTAAGTACTTCATCCCCACAATTATGTCCATAAGTATCATTTACATTTTT
>JAGHAW010000130.1 GCA_021161305.1 Sulfurimonas sp. | reverse complement strand
TTTCAATACCCAGCTCTTTATAAACATCATTAGCATCATAAGTTTTCATATTACCTGATTTTATATCTTTTGTGATTTTATCTGCTACAACCGTGTCTGTATAGTCAAAGTAAAAACTCAAAGCATTTTCTAGCACTTCTCTTTGTGTTTTATGCAGTGCATCAGATACATTTTCTAATTCTTTAGCAATATGCTCATCAAGTGAAAATAATTTTTTTACAGTTGCCATTTTTAAGCCTTTAATAAATATATCTAATTATATATCTATTTAGATATGTTGTCAAATAAGGTTACTTCATAAAAGCTATAAGTGATGTTGTAACTGCAACATTTAGAGATTCCACTCCTCTATTCATTGGAATTGAAACAGAATCATTGCATAAGTTTTCGACCTCTTTGCTAACTCCATCACTCTCATTCCCTAAAACAAAGATACTTTTGTTGTGTGGAACTATGTTGTCTATAGTGGTCTTGGCATGTGAGGAGAGTGCATAAATTTTTGTTTCACTCATATCGTTTAAAATCTCATCTAAAGAGTTACAAAAGTAGATAGGAAGTTTAAAAAGTGTTCCGGCACTGGCTTTTACAACAAGAGGGGAAATTTTAGCACTGCTCTTTTTAGGAAGTATTATTCCATCTACATTTCCGGCCGCACATGAACGGATAATCATTCCAAGATTTTGTGGGTTGTGAATACCGTCAAGTGCTATAAGTCTGAAACTATCCAACTTTTTTATCTCTTTTGCATTTTGGTAACTTTTTGAGATGATGTCTATCGCCACACCTTGGTCTTGCTTTGCATTTTTGCTTATACGGCTAAGTTGATTTTTATCATGAAAGCTAATCTCTATATCCCGTTTTTTAGCAAGAGATAGAATTGTTTTTATAGCACCGTCAGTTTTGTTAGATTCTGCCATGTGTAGTTTATGTATCTCTATAGAATTATCTTGTAAAATTTCTATAATAACATTTCTGCCATATAATGTAATTATTTTCTCAAAAAACGCTTTTTTATCTAAGTAATCTTGTGAATCTTGCAATTGTTTTTCCTTTTATTAAATGATATTATAGACTATCTCTCTTTTATCTTTGATAACTTTAATCTCCTGAATATTTAAGCCTTCAATTTCAAGAGACATAAACTCCTTCATTGAACTGATATTATGCTTTGCCAACTCTTTTAAAACTAAGCCTCTGTAAGCCTTAGCCCAATGACTAACAGTTTTTCCACCTTTTAAAAATTTTAGAGTGGTATATGGCTTTGTAATTTTGTAAAACTTGTCATAATATCCGGCTCTTAAATCTAAAATCTCATCATTTGCCAGATATAAATCTAGTTGGTAGGTAAATCTATCTTTGTAAAATCTATCAGGTATAAACTTACCTATATCATTTCCCTGTTTTACTTTATAGTTTGGTATAGTGTCCCCTCCTAAAATTGCTCCATATAAATTTGAAAATATAATAGTCTTTTCTTTTAAATATTTTTGTGCATTCAAATCTAAGGAGTCAAAATCAAGATAATCATAAGCAACCCCTCGATATCTCTCAATCGCACACATCAGAGGTGAGCTAAAAACATCATTTATATATGGTAAGCAGTCACTAAATTTTTTAAAACCAAAAAGTTTACATATTTCATCTTCATTGCCACTATTTGCGATTTCATTATATGCATTTAATATCTTATCTCTTGCTCTGTTTGAGCCAAGTAACTCTTTTTTTATCTCATCTCCACCACTAGCTTTACCTTCGGCCGGAGAGAATAATATTTTTAACATTTTTTGAAGCCTTTTGTCAGATTTTTTGCATAACCTCAAAACCTAGATTCCGGACTTGAGCTGGAATCTAAGTTATGCAAGAAGTCTATTTTTTATTGAATAAATGATATAATCAAAACATATTTATAGATGGAGTTGATTATGCGTATATTTTCAGTTTTTATTTTAACAGTTTTTTTCACTCTTGTCCATGCTAGTGCTATTGTCGGTAGTGTTGAGCAGTTAAAGGGGAGTGTGAAAGTTAAGAGTGAAGGTTCAATCAAAAAGAGTAAGATTAAAGCCGGTTTTGAGATTAAAGCAGGTGATTTGATTATAACATCTAAAAGAGCAGCAGCTAAAATCAGGCTGAGTGATGGTTCTCAAGTAGTTTTAGATGAAAGCTCAACTATCCATTTTAGTTCTGTTAAGAGTGCCGAGCAAAATGGAGGAAAGATTTTTTATAAAATTAGTTCAAGAGACGCTAAAAATTCTCTGAAAATAAAAACACCTTTTGCCATCATAGGTATCAAGGGGACAACTTTTATTGTAAATGCTACAAAAGATGCTTCTGTATCACTAAAAGAGGGATTGATTGGTGTTGCAAGTGTAAAAGAGGAGTTTGAGCTTTATAGAAAAGAGGTCAAAAAACAGTTTGAGGATTTTATGGCTGAGCAACAAGCTGCTTATGAAGAGTATAAACAGGTTCAGCGTCCCGGTTTTGTGGAAAAAACAAAAGCATTTGATTTGGTTGCAAGAAAAACTATCTCTTTTGATGGTAACAAAGTCAGTGAAGAGGATTGGACACAAGAGGATGAAGATGAGTTTAGATATTTTGAAGAGTTGATGAACTCCATGAAGTAAAATTATGAAAGAAAAACTTCTCTATCTTGGATTGTTGCTACCTATATTATTGGTTACACTTCTTTTGCAACTCTACAAGGTAGAGCCATTAGAGAGTTTTTCACTTCGTTTTAATGATGTAAATTTCAAACTACAAGAAAAAGAGATAAATCAGGATATAGTTTTTGTTGCAGTAGATGAGCCAAGTGTAAATGAGTATGGCAGATGGCCTTGGGATAGAAAGATTTTGGCTAATGGGATAGCTGGGTTGATTGAAGCTGATGTAGTTTTAATGGATATGATTTTTTCTGAGCCTACTTCAGAGAGTGACGACTATACTCTGAGTGATTCTATAGCCAACTTAAACAGCAGTGTATGTGGTTTTTTCTTAAGAGATAAATCAACTCAAAAGATAAGTGACGAAGAGTTGGAAATTTTGAGCGATTCCTCTTTGGATTTACTTCAATCACAAATTTCACAATATAAAAAACCACAATTTATCTCTG
>JAGHAW010000186.1 GCA_021161305.1 Sulfurimonas sp. | reverse complement strand
GAATGATACTACTCTGCTGAAACAACAGGTAAAAAATGTCTCGAAATAACCTCCCCGACAAGTAGTCGGGGAATAGAGCCATATAGGCACATCCGTAAGTATAGCACTAGCATGATAAAACATAACAGTACGATGTTAAGGAACTTTGCACAAAACTTCGTAAACATACCTCTATTTTCATATCGATCTGTTGCAATATCATAGCACAAACAACATGAAGACCCCAATTTTAGGGCTACAACAACATAAATAAAGTTCGCAAAAGCAGTAAAGAAAAAAGATACAGTGTTACACTTCCTTACTTTAAGTAAAAATTAAACTTTCAAATGCCCTAGTTATCATACTCTTTAAATTAAACTAAACTTAAAGTTCGCAAATCTCTCTACTCTTTATCTAAATTAGTCAATTTGCAAACTTTTCAATAAAATATTTTTTTAGTAAACCCCCACAGGAGCGTAATTTTTCCATTTATAAAAGTTCGCAAATCAGTTTAAGACAAATTTTATTAAAAATAATAGATTGCATCCCGTTCAAAAGGAGCATTTTCATCTCCTAAACTCCATGATTTTCTTGCACAAGTCTCACAAATATGATAAAATCTCAATGAATCCTCTTTAGGACTCAATATTTTTAGCAACTCATTTTCCAATACTTTTTTTTGGGCTTTATTTTTAATCTGTATTTCAAACACCGAGTAGTTAACTCTTGTTCCGTAAGCTTCCAGTGCATTCCCTATTTTAACTCTCCGTTTGTTACATGAAATGTCATACGCTACCACATATCTTTGCATTAGTACTTTCCTATGAATGGTTTGTATTTGTCTTCACCACGTACATGTCTTGCTAACATATATGCCTGATCTAAGATGATATTTTCTACTTTCTTAGATACCTTTTTATGTTTCGTATAAACCCCCAACCGCTCTTTAACATTTTTAACAATGAGTTCTCTCGATTTTGTAGTGAGCAAATTTTTACTGTCTAACTTAAGTGGTTCATTTTTGTTAACCATGGAAACTATGGCTCTGTCAACCACAAATGCTCTAAACTCCTCTACCATGTCATAAACAAGTGTAGGTTTACCATCTTGCATTGAGTGCAAAAATGATATATGAAGAGCCAAACCAGCCCTGTGCAGAGCATTTTGAACTCTTGAATATAAAATAGCATACCCGTAATTTAATGCAGAATTCACCAAGTCGGAAGCACCTCTGTTTACCCTACCCTTAAAGTTAGACTTATCACTCAATATAATAACAAGTGCCTGCCAATAAAGCATACTAATCTCTCCCTCATACCCCATAAGCTGTGCTGTACTATGGACATTTTTAATATTTTGTTTTATTTTTATCTCCATGCTTTCTATGGTTTCATCTAACTCATTATGGTATCGGTCGAGGTACTTTAGATAGTTGAGTTGATTTTTAGCTTTTCCCTGTATAAATTTTTTTGCCAAATATAGATTTTTCTTTTGTACCAATAATTCTAACTGCATTAGTGCCATTTTAGGGTAAGCATTTTTAGCAGTCAAGATGGAAGCAAAAGGCGTATCTCTGCTGTCAACAAAATCTATGGCTATTTGCTCCTTGGCACAAAGGTAAACCATATTGGAACTAAGCGATATGGCTTTACCTGCTATAATAATCTGTTCACACTGCTTTTTAGGTATTTTCGCCACTGTTTTGCCTTTAAGCTTAACCGTAATACTGTTTTTATTCATACCCAAATAAGCACCTATCTGACTCACATAAAGTACAGATGTTGAAGCAAATGATTTTGCATACTTTTGTTTACTTCGCTTAATGCTACTCTCATCTTTCGTGTAAGACTTACCTGCAAGATACTTCTCAAAACCTTTAGAGATAATGCGTTCTACACTCTCTTTGTGTTCTGTTATGGTTGTTTCTTTGAGTAAATATAGGTCTAAAAATGGCTCTTTAAATGCTTTTTTAGTAGTAATCTTGGCAGATTTTCGTTGTAGATAGACAAACTGTGCGGACGCTTCAATAAGTTCATCATACATCATGCTAAATTGTTTAGAATCAGCAGATATAATTTTAAGATAGTATCTACTAAGACCATCTGTAAACTGGTTCATCTTTTTGACAAACTCTTTTGGTCTTTTAGCCTCTCTTGCTATCTCAAACATAGAAGAGAACTTTTTTTGTAGTCTAGCATTGTCTATCTTAATCTCTTTTTTGTAAAAAAATAGTCCCAAAAAGTCAAAACCATGCTCAAAAATGTAACTCTTGTAACTTTTGTCATCTCCTAGTTTTAACGATAGTGTTTTGAGGAATCCTTTAAGAGCAGATACTCTCTTTTCTATCTTTTTACTCTCTGCAAAAAATAGTACAAAATCATCGGCATACCTTACAAACTCTACACTCTCTCGCTCCAAATATCTATCCATCTCATTGAGATATATATTACTCAATAACGGAGAGAGTATATCACCTTGGTGTACCCCATCTTTATGTTCAACATAGTCATACCTGCTAAAACCTCCATTTTGCAAATACAGGGATATAAGCCTAACTATTTTTTTGTCTGCTATATGGCTATCTAAAATACTCAAAAGTCTGTCATGATTGATGCTTTCAAAGAAGTTGTCTATGTCTGTTTTGTAAATCCAGAAATGCCCCCTATTGATGTAGTCTCTACATCTTCCTATGGCTTTAATGGTGCTTTTGTCTTTTCTATAACCGTAGCTTTTGTTGCTCATGAGCTTGTCAAAGTAAGGCTCTATGGCATTTACTAAAGTTCTCTGTACTACTTTGTCACGCAAAGAAGCAAGTGCTATGGGTCTAGTCTCTTTGTCATTTTTTGGTATGGTTATTTTCTTGATGGGTTGAGGAGTATAGCTACCACTCTCTAGCTCATGGTGTATGGTTTTTAGGTGAGAAGTTGCATTAGATTTAAAGTTAGACAAAAACTCTTTATCTATACCACTGCTCTTTGACTTTATGAGGCTTAGAGCCTCACTTAGGTTTTCTAAAGAGAAGATGCTGAAGTATGGGGTTTTTAGCATTTCAGGTTAAACTCCATATTTTGAAAATACTTTTATATCACCCTTTGAAAGCTTTTTTTGCATTTTCTTAAACTTGTCAATTATCTCTTTTTCCTCATTGCTAGGATTTGGTTTTTTACCAAATGAATCTTTTAGAAGTTTAAATCCTTCTGCTAAAGTTTTACAATCAAGTAGAGCAATTAAGCCCTCTTCTTTCTTTTTTTCTTTTTCTTCTTGTAACACTTTCTGTTCTATATCTCGACTTCTTTGTGCTTCCTCTTTAGCTTTTTTTTCTAATTCTAGTTTTTGCTCTTTTTCTTTCTCTTTTCTCTCTGCTTCCTCTTTATCTCTTTGAGCTTTCTCTTCTTCTGTTAAAATAAGCTCCAACTGTCCATACCCAACATTAGTTTTAGCACCTACTCCAAACTCTTGCAAAAGCTCTAAAAACAACATCTCTTTCTCATCAGCAGAAATATCTAATATTTGACTATCTTTAAGGTCAAAACTAAACTCAAAAGTAACCTCTGGAGCAACTTTTATAAAGCGTAGAGGTGTTGGGTTTTTAAAAGGGTCACCTCCATGAGGAGTGATGTAGTCATCGCTTAGTAACTCTTTTTTAACCCTTACTACTCTTGCCTCATAAAAAATATCACGGTTATAGATACTCATGGGTTTCTCTTCATGGTCTAAACCTTCAAAAATCTCATTGGCTAGAGCCTTAACATCAACTTCTCTTTTGAGTAAAGAGTTTATTAGTTCATATTTTTCATTTTCGTACTTATCGTTTTGTCCTTTAACGGCTAACCCAAAACAAGAACGCAACATACCTTTTACAGAACTTCCTTGCATGAGAGGTAACCCTGTAGTATGGTCAAAATAAAAACCTATTTTAGCATCATAATCACTGCTTAATCCATGAGTGTAGCCACTACCAATGAGTAAGCCTGGATAGAGTGTATCTAGTGTGAAACTCTGTTTTGCTTCCATACTTTCATCTATACCCTTAACATCTAAAAGTCTGCTCATAGTATTTTTAATATGGTTGTCATCGTTGCCTTTTTTATACATCTCTTTATAAAAAAGCCATCCTATATTTGCTCTTGACATAATGACTCCTTAGACTAATTTATATG
>JAGHAW010000271.1 GCA_021161305.1 Sulfurimonas sp. | reverse complement strand
TATCTGCAATTTGCTTATAAATATAAAGACCTTTTACTCTTGGGTCTTTAATGCTCTTCCACTCAAAAGCAACAGCATTCATATCTACAAATATACCATTTTGGGTCAGCTCAACGATAGGAAGAGTAGAATCAACTACTGCCTCTTTTTTTGGTGTTGGTGTTGTTGCAGTACAGCCGCTAAATATCAGTAGTGAAACTGTGCATAATGTACTCAGGGTCCATAACTTCATCTATCTCTTCCTTGTTGAATTTTTCATTTACTTTATTTTTTATTATTTCATCAAAATTTGCAACAAAAGAAACTTTCTTTTTTGTGCTGGGATGAATAAAATATATTATGTAAGCATGTAGCAAAATTCGTTCCGATTTCTCTACTTTTGGGCTTAAAGCATAGATGTGATCACCAATAATATGGCGATTCATACTCTCTAAATGAACACGGATTTGATGAGTTCTTCCAGTAAAAAGTTTACATGCCACAAGTTGACTTTTTTCATTTTCTGAAAGTGCTAAAGCTTTAAACATAGTTTTTGCATACTTGCCATGCTCCGACCCACAAGCCATCTTCAAACGGTTATGAGAACTTCTTCCTATATTTGATTCTATAGTTGTTATATCATCCTTAAGAGGCGGTGTCAAAACTGCGATATAATATCTTCCCATACTTTTATCTTGAAGTTGCAGAGATAAAAACTCATGAGCTTCATTGTTTTTAGCAACAACCATAGTTCCACTTGTTCCCTTGTCTAGTCTGTGAACTATACCATGTCTCTCTTCACCACTAATAGTTGAGAGTCTTATGCCTTTATGTTTAAGCCAATCAACCAAAGTTGCCTCTTTTACACTGGGAGCCGGATGAACTGTAACTCCACTTGGTTTATTTATAACCAATATGTCATCATCTTCGTAAAGTATCTCAACATCAAAATTAACTTCTAATGCCGGTTCTTTCTTGGCAGGTGGAAACTCTACTTTTATAGTTTGCCCTATTTTCAGCTTTACACCGGGACGAGTTACTTTTTTATCTTCAACATATACACATTCGTGTTTAATTAATTGAACTATTTGAGAACGAGTTTGTCCTATATGAAAGGCCAAAAATGTATCTAATCTTTCTATTTTATCGCAAATATAACTTTCACTTTTATTCATTATGTTCCTTTGTGTGATACAATTTCAAAAAAAAATTTGGAGTTGCAAACTTGTGGAGATTTGATAAGCGTATTTTAGCACAATTTGATTTTATTTCCATTATTTTAATCATTCCACTCGTTATAACTTCTAACTGGTTAATAGGGGAAGTAGTTCCAGCTTTAGCACAAAAACAGACTGCTTATGTTGGTATAGCACTTTTAGCATTTTTATTCATATTTTTACTTCCTATTCGGCGTATGAGTTGGTTAATTCCTCTTATCTACTGGATAAATATTATCTTACTCTTAACTGTTGAATTTTTTGGTCATGCCAGACTTGGTGCACAAAGATGGATAGAGATTCCATTTGTAAATGCAACCATCCAACCATCAGAATTTGTAAAACCTGCACTTATACTTATGTTAGCTTACCTCATACATAAAAATCCCCCTCCACTACATGGATATAGAATCAAAGATTTTTTAAAATTAAGCTTTTATATCCTTTTGCCATTCATTTTAATAGCAAAAGAGCCTGACTTAGGCACAGCCCTTGTTCTTCTGCTTATCGGCTATGGAGTTCTTTTTTTCATAGGTGTTCACTGGAAAATATGGGCTACCATCATAACAGCAATACTCCTTTTTTCACCCATAGCATATAAGTTTTTACTTCATGATTATCAAAAAGTAAGAATCATAGACTTTTTAAGTGAAAAACCATCATACCATGTACAGCAATCCATGATTGCCATAGGCTCAGGTGGCTTAACCGGCAAAAGCAAAGAAGATGCTACTCAAACACAGATGAGATTTTTACCTATTGCTACAAGTGATTTTATCTTTGCTTTTTTAGTAGAAAGAGCTGGGTTTTTAGGTGGGTTGGCAATCATACTTATCTATGTCATGTTAATCCTACATCTTTTAAGTCTAAGTATCTTCAATACCGACTATTACATAAAAGTTGTAACTGTTGCTATATCATTTATGATCTTTATATATATGGGTGTAAATATATCTATGACCATAGGCTATGCTCCTGTCGTAGGAGTTCCTCTCCCCATGTTTAGTTATGGAGGCAGTAGTTTTATAAACTTTATAATTCTATTTGCCATTATGCAAAATCTAATCTCATTCAGATATATAGACATGTATGATGGAAGAGGAACTAAAAGATTTCTATAAATAGATTTTTTGCATCATCAAAGCTAAAAAGAGAAGTAAGATTATACAAAACTTTTTTGAGATAATCATTGCCTTGCGTGAATATATCTGCTATAATAATTTTTAGAGGTGTTGTTATACCAATCCCCATTAATAATCAAAACTTTAAATAAAAGATAAGTTATTAGTTGCAAGGCAGATAGATGTAGGAGCTACTGGTAGCTTCAAATCTATCTAACGAAGTCAGATGATGGCTTATCTTTTACCCGTGGGGCAAGTATATTGCTTCGTTGAAAATCCTTGAAGCTATTCATAGCTCCTGCGGACTTTCGCCTTACACTATGACACAATATGCTCGTTTAAAAT
>JAGHAW010000226.1 GCA_021161305.1 Sulfurimonas sp. | reverse complement strand
ATATAGAACTTCTATCTTCTTACAATCTTAATTCACCAGAGTTAAACAGTAAATCAAATTCAATCATAGAAGAAAATGAAGAATTTGAAAAACTATATAATTTTTTCAAATCAGAGTATCAGAACTCTCAAACACTATTGGATGAGATAAAAAGACCTAATTAGTATATAGATACCTTTTTATCTTCTTAGTCGGAGTCTTTACAAAAGGCTCTATCTGCTCCACAAATTTAACCATTTTACAAAAAGATGAGATTTGTGAGTTTACATCTTCTCTCATCTCTTCTAAATAGTTTGCAATTTTTTCTTTTACCTCCGCATCAGGAGCGTTGTCGGCTTTGAACATTTTGTCTATTAGTTCATAGTCTAAGTGAATTCTAGCTATCAATTTTCCGTCTTGTTGCATCATAAGAGAATCTAAAACAGCTTCATTTTGGTTGATTGTTGCTTCAACCTGCTCTGGATAGATATTTTCTCCACCTGAACCTATGATAACATTTTTGCTTCTTCCACTGATGAACAAAAAGCCATCTTCGTCTATGCGACCTAAGTCTCCTGTTAAAAACCAACCATCTTCCATGACTTCTGCTGTTTTTTCTTCATCTTTGTAGTAGCCTATCATCACACTAGGAGATTTGGCGATAATTTCACCTTCGCCGGTTTTAGGGTCTGCATCTTTTATCTTTAACTCAACACCTGCCATTGGCAGACCGGTAGATTTTAGTTTGATAGTACTTCCAAGAACTGAACCGGCTAAAAGAGGAGCAGTCTCTGTTAAACCGTAACCTACAACAAATGGAAATTCTGCTTCTATAAGGAACTTTTCAACAAATGGAGATATTCCAGCTCCACCAATACCAAAAAATCTCAATCTTCCACCAAAGGTTTCTATCAGTTTTTTACCGGCAATCTTATTTAGTATTTTTCTGACAAATGGAATCTTATATAGATTTCTCATAATAAATGAACCAGTAAACTTGGGTAAAACTTTGTTTTTATAAATCTTCTCAATAATAAGAGGAACACTAGCCATCATTGTAGGTCTCACAACACTAAAAGCTTTAAGAAGGACACTTGGAGTTGGCACTTTATCTATGTAAAAAACACTAGCACCATGAAGAATGGGAATGATTAAACCTACTGTACACTCTAGTGTATGTGCTAGCGGTAAGATAGATAAAAAGACATCATCTTTTTTTATGCTAATCTGAACATAAGCACTCATAGCATTTGTAACTAGGTTTTTATGAGAGAGCATTACGCCTTTTGAGTGACCTGTTGTTCCTGAAGTGTAGAGAAGTGCAGCTAAATCGTCTTCATCAGGTTTTGAAAGTTCTTTAGATGATTTTGAGATTTTTTGAGTTAGTTTTGAGATATAACTTTGATTTGTCAGTTCATCAATTATCTCTAAGTCATCAAGTCTTATCACAAATTTTATATCTGATTCCCCACACTCTTCTATGGTTGAAAGGTGTCTATCTGAAACAAAGACAGCCTTAGCTTCTGAGTGTCTTAAAATATGATGAACATCAGATGGGTGAAAGTCTGGAAGAACAGGAACAACAACCCCTCCAAAGTATGTTACAGCGAAATAAGCAACAGCCCAGTTAGGCATATTTTCACTAAGTAAAACAACTTTATCACCTTTAGAGATGCCATTCTCTCTTAAGAGTTTAATCATACTTTGAACTTTTTCATTAAGTTGTGAGTAAGTCATAGCTTTTTCACCAACTTTACCAAGAACATCTTCATCTGAATACAACTCTACAGACCTGTTAAGAAGGGCAGGTAGTGTAAAGTTTTCTAAGTTTTCATATGGGTAAGTCATTTATAATCTCTTATTTTAAATTGATTTAGTATTATTATACATATAAATAGCCAAAAAGGTTTTAATTTGAGCAGAAGAAGCAAAACTAAACAACCAAAAAGAGATACAGTAACATTTACTACTAAAGATTTTTTACCAACTACAAGAGAAGAGATGGATGAACTTGGTTGGGATTATTGTGATGTTATACTTGTTAGTGGGGATGCTTATATAGATAGTCCTTTTATCGGTGTAGCAATGGTTGGACGAATGCTTGAGAGACTTGGTTATAAAGTAGGGATGATAGGTCAGCCGGATGTGAAAAGTCCTGATGATATTATGCGTCTAGGTGAGCCAAAACTTTACTGGGGTGTGAGTGGCGGCAGTGTTGATTCTATGGTTTCAAACTATACAGCGACAAAGAAGTTTCGAAACTCTGATGACTATACTCCGGGTGGAAAAAATGACAAAAGACCAGATAGAGCTTTAAGTGTTTATTGTAATCTAATAAGAAGATATTTTAAAGGTACAGTTCCTTTAGTTTTGGGTGGGATAGAAGCTTCTCTAAGACGAGTCTCTCATTATGATTATTGGTCAAACAAGATGAAAAAGCCTATCATCTTTGATGCTAAGGCTGATATACTTATCTACGGTATGGGTGAAATTGCACTAGAACAGCTTACTCGTGCTTTGGCATTGGGTGAAGAGTGGAGAGATATACGAGGGGTTTCTTACATCTCAAAAGAGCCGGTTTATGAGTATATTCAACTTCCCTCACATCAAGAGTGTGTAGATATAAAAGAGAGATATATAGACCTCTTTGATGATTTTTATAAGAACAATGACCCTATAACTGCGAAAGGTCTTTGTCAGCCTGTAGATAGTCGCTTTCTTATTCAGAATCCTCCATGTGATTATCTAAATGAGGCAGAGATGGATGCTAACTCGAATCTTCCCTTTACAAGAGAACTGCATCCATACTATGCAAAGATGGGAAAAGTTAAGTGCTTGGAGACTATCAAGTTTTCTATTATGACGCATCATGGTTGTTGGGGAGAGTGTAACTTCTGTGCTATTGGTGTTCATCAAGGCAGAACTATAAGAACCCGTTCTGAAGATAACATTGTAGATGAAGCAAAAGAGTTCAACAAGTACAAAGACTACAAAGGCATTATAAGTGATGTTGGTGGACCTACTGCAAATATGTATGGCTATGAGTGTGATAAAAAACTTAAAAAAGGCAGTTGTGACTTTATGAAGTGTGTAGATTCTGATAGACTTTGTAAGACTATGCATGTAAATCATGGCAGAAATATTAACCTACTTAAAAAAATTCGTGAAGTTGATGGTGTTAGAAAAGCATTTGTGGCTTCCGGTGTAAGATATGACCTTATAACAGAAGACAAAGAGCATGGCTATTCATACTTAAGAGAGTTGGTAAATAACCATATATCTGGACAGATGAAGATAGCACCAGAACATACAGAACAACATGTTCTTGAGCTTATGGGAAAACCCGGTAAACAAACGCTTGTTGATTTTAAAAAGATGTTTGATAAACTAAATGGAGAATCTGGGAAAAATCAATTTCTTACCTATTATCTTATAGCTGCTCATCCGGGATGTAAAGAGAAAGATATGCATGAGTTAAAAAGATTTACAACAGATGAATTAAAGATGAATCCAGAACAGGCTCAGGTGTTTACCCCAACGCCTAGCACCTACTCGGCAGTTATGTACTACACAGAATTAGACCCAAAAACTCGTAAAAAAATCTTTGTGGAAAAAGATACAAAGAGAAAAGAGAAGCAAAAACAGATAGTTGTTAAAAAGGATAGTTTTTGCAGTGGATTTGCTTCGTAAATCCACATGCTAGGCTATGAAAACATCTTTTTCATACTTTGAAAAAATTTAACCATTAAACTATAATACCCTTAAAAATCAAGACAACTTTTCTGGCTTAATCTAATTTGGGTTTAATTCCCCGACCTTCTAGGTCGAAGATAAAAATATTTTTCGACTTGTGAATTTTCAAGAGTTTTTTCATGGGAGAAAATACACCGCCATCTATTGCATTTATAGCATTGTGAACCTTAATGTTTTTCTCATTTTTGTAAGTAAAAAGATAAGGTAGATTTGTTGTTAAACTCCTGTAAGCTGATACAAGTTTTTGATGAGTGTTCATATATCAAAAAATAATCAAGATATAGTCTTAGAGAACAGCCTTAAAGGTTTCAAATCTCTTCTCTCTAAATTGAAGAAAATATATAAAAAAGAGATTGAAGATATTGTCTTGACAATTTGGGGTGGTATACTTTGGAGATTTTAAATATGATGAACTTTAAACTTACTTTTTTATATCTCGCATCATATGCTTTTTAGTTTTACTGGTTGCAACCGCTTCAAACGGGTCTTCTGGCCAATAGTGTCTTTTATATTTACCTCTTACTTCTTTTCTAACCTCGGCATATGAGTTCTCCCAAAAGCTTTTTAAATCGTAAGTTATTTGCATAGGAGTCATCGCTGGTGTTAGTAAGTGAATTTGTAAAGAGAGAGTGTTGTTAAGAACTTTTGGTGTTTCATGGAGTCCAAAAACTTCTTGTATCTTTACGCTCATAGATGGTTTTTCATAGTCGGAATAATCTATGTGTATGTTTGAACCACTTGGAACTTTAACACTTGGTGGTGCCATAGTCTCTAAAAGTTGTTGTTTGTCCCATGGAAGAAGAGATAACAACATTGTGTAAGTATCTAATGCCTCTAATCCCTTTATAGTTGTTGCACCTGACAAATAAGGTTCTAGCCAAGTATCAAGCGTGTTAAGTAGAGTCTCATTACTAAAGTCTATAAACTCTTGATGATGATTTAAAAAGTTTACTCTATTTTTTAATCTAATGGCTTTTTTACTCCAAGTTAAAATCTCTAAACCCTCTTTTTTCACTAACTCTAAAAGTAATTTTTCAAAGTTTTGCTTTGCAGTGGATTGGTTTGGTTTTGAGTGAAGCAGTAGTTTTAAAAAGTACCTATTTTCTCGTATATCAAACTTCTTAGCTATTTTGTTATAGACAATAGATTCTTTGTTTACAATAAATGAAGAAAAATATTGCTCTATCTCTGTCATTGTTATACTAAGAGCTAGGTTTATAACGGAGTCTTTGTCATGTGCATGAAGATTTGCTACAACTAAATACTCTTGATTAAACAAAGAATCTTCTACATGTAGTATTGCCCCCTTTGCATTACTTAGTATGTATTTATTATCATTGTTTGTTCGTAATCGAGCTAATCTATCAGGGTATGCAAAAAGAAGCAATACACTAAGTATCTCAGTATTAAGTGAACTACTCTTTTTTGCCACTTTTTTAATGCTTTTTAATTTTCTATAAAAAAACTCTGCTCCACGAATAACTTCTTTTGCTCTATACTTATTTATATAAACATTATCAAAATCTTTCTCTGCGAGATGTATAAACCTTGATAATATATCACTATCTTGGCTAGAGTTTTTGAAAATATCTTTTTCACCTAAAAGTGAGGCTAAAAGGCAGGCTTCATATGCAAAGCCTAAATCATTGGCTTTTAAAATCATGTAAGCAAATCTTGGATGAAGTCCTAAACTAAGTGCATCTTTTCCAAACTTTGTAATTTTAAATGAGTCATCAAGCATGGCAAGCTCTTTTAAAACTTCTTTAGAATCTTGAATAATATTGAGATGTGGAATGTCTAAGAATTTCAGCTCGTCAAAGTTATCAACTCCCCATAAAGAGAGATCTAAAATAAGTGAAGTTAAATCTGCTCTTAGTATTTCAGGTTTAGTAGATTGTTGCAATATTTTTGACTCATGCCAAAGTCTGTAACATACTCCACTAGAGAGTCTTCCAGCTCGACCAGCTCTTTGAACAGCTGAATCCTTTGAGATAAATGTTAACTCTAAATGATTCATAGCATTTGAGTAGTTGTATCGTGATTGTTTTTCCAAACCAGAATCTATGACTACCTTTACACCCTCGATAGTAAGAGATGTTTGAGCGATGTTCGTACTTAAGATAATTTTTCGTTTTGAAGATTTAGCAATTGCTCGGTCTTGTTCATTTTTTGACAGCGAAGAGTAGAGTGGTAACACTAATATATCTTTGACTTTTGAAGAGCTTGAAAGTGAATTTTGTAAATTCTTTATCTCTTTAACACCTGCTAAAAAAACTAAAATATCTCCATCATTCTCTTTTATGGTTTTAAGAACTGTATTTAGCAATAATGTATTTAAAGACCTGAAATCAGGTTGTTTTGTTCTGATGTCTAAGTATATATTTTGGACTTCGTACATTTTACCTTTTGAAGTAATAATGGGAACATTATCGAGTAAAGAGGAAATCTCATTTGAGTTAAGCGTAGCAGACATAATCAAAATCTTCAAATCATCACGCAGAAGTTCTTGAACTTGCAGAGATAGGGCTAGTGATAAATCGGTATGAATACTTCGTTCATGAAACTCATCAAAGATAATCATAGCTACATCATCTAAAGTTTGATTGCTTTGGAGCTTACGAACTAAAATAGCTTCTGTTACAATTAAAATCTTGGTGTCTTTTGTATAGCAACTATCCATTTTGACTTGATAACCAACACTTTGTCCAAGTTCTTCTCCTAAAAGTTTTGCCATTTGAGTAGCAACCATACGAGCAGCAACTCGTCTCGGTTCTAACATGATGATTATTTTATCCCCAAGCCAAGCTTCACCAAGCAAAGAAATAGGCACAATAGTACTCTTTCCTGCTCCTGGAGGAGCTTGTAAGATAAGGGTGGAGTTAGTTCTTAGTGAGTTTTTGAGATCTTCTAAGACTTCATGGATTGGTAGATTTGTCATATCAAGTAT
>JAGHAW010000068.1 GCA_021161305.1 Sulfurimonas sp. | reverse complement strand
TAATTACACTTACTCGTATGGGAAGAAAAAAACAACCATTTTATAGAATCGCGGTAACAGATAGCCGTAAGCGTAGAGATGGTGGTTGGATTGAACTAATCGGTCACTATAATCCAATGGTAGCTGAGAAAACTTTAGTTGTTGATAATGAAAGACTTGATTACTGGTTAAGCGTTGGTGCTCAAATGAGTAGCCGTGTTAAAAAGATAACTGGTCGTTAGTTATGATTGCTAATTTTGTCGCCGAGTTTGCAAAACTTATTGCTTCACATCCTGAAGATATAAAAGTAGAAGTAAAAGAGGGCGATGAAGTAACAGAGATAGTTCTTTTTGCCAATCAAGCAGACATCGGTAAGCTTATCGGTAAAGAAGGCAAGATGATTGGTGCGATAAAAACTGTCATCTCTGGTTGTAAAGCTAAAGATGGTGTAAGTTACCGTATCAATGTCGAAGCTGTGCTGTGAGCCAGATGCGAGGAAATGCCCTTGGGGTATAAAGAACAACTTCTTCATATCGCAACTATTGGCAAAACAGTCGGTATAAAAGGCGATATGAAATTTCATGTTAAGTGTGATTTTCCAGAACAGTTTGTAGATGGAGTGTCTTTTTTTAGTAACTTAAAAAAGGATATAACTCTAAGAGATGTAAATCTCGATAGAGGTATCATCAAAATTGAGGGTATTCACACAATTGAAGATGCTAAAAAGTTTACAAATGCGAAACTTTTCATAACAAGAGAAGAGACAAGAAAAAATTGTCATTTAGAAGATGGTGAATTTTTTTGGTTTGATCTTGAAGATTGTGAAGTTTATGAAGATGGAAAGCTTTTAGGAAAAGTTCACGATGTGGATAGAATAGCAGTTACAAACTATCTCAATGTTGCAACTAATGAAGAGTTGGTTAAAACAGGTAGTGCGAAGATGTTTTTGATTCCATTTCAAGAGCCTTTCAAAGTTAGTGTTGATATAGAAAAGAAAGTCATCACAGTTAGTGGTGCTATGGATATTTTAGAAGCATCGTAATGAAGTTTACATTCGTTACACTTTTTTCTAATCTAGTAGAAGGTTATTTTCAAGATTCTATTCTCAAACGAGCAATTGAAAAAGAGATTATGAGTGTTGATTATGTTAATCCTAGAGATTATAGTAAGAATAAACACTCAAAAGTGGATGACACTGCTGTTGGTGGTGGAGCTGGAATGGTAATGAATCCACAGCCACTTTTTGATTGTTTAGATGAGTTAAAAAAAGAGGATGAAGAAGTTCATATAATCTTTTTAACTCCTGTTGCTAAACCTTTTAAACAAAATGATGCGAAAAGATTATCTAAAAAGTCTCATATAGCGTTCGTGAGTGGACGATATGAGGGTATAGATGAGAGAGTTGTAGAAAAATATGCAGATGAAGTTTTTAGTATTGGCGATTACATATTAACAGGAGGGGAATTAGCCTCTTTAGTTATATGCGATGCAGTTTCTAGAAATATTGAAGGTGTTTTAGGAAATAGTGATTCTTTAAGTATTGAGAGTTTTGAAACTCCACTTCTTGAAGCACCATCATTCTCAAAACCAAAAGTTTATGATGAATTAAGTGTTCCATCAGAATACTTAAAGGGAAATCATAGTAAAATTCGCTCACTAAAACTAGCAATGTCAGAGTCTAAGACCAAGTTCTTTAGACCAGAACAGCTATTAAAGCAAAGAATAAGGAAATCTTATGAGAAATAAGTACATAGAAAACTTTGAAAAAGCACAAACAACTGAGAAAAATATTCCAGACTTTCGTGCGGGAGACACTCTTCGTTTAGCAGTAACGATTCAAGAGGGTGAAAAATCTCGTATTCAGTCTTACGAGGGTGTTTGTATAGCAAAAAGAGGTCAAGGTACTGGTCAAACTATTACAGTTCGTAAAATTGGTGCTAATGGTATTGGGATTGAAAGAATATTCCCACTTTACTCTGATTCAATTGAAGAGATAAAAGTTATTCGTCGCGGTCGTGTTCGTCGTGCTAAACTATTTTATCTTCGTGAACTTGCTGGTAAAAAAGCTCGTATTAAAGAACTTAGAAGAAAGTAATCTTCTAAGTTTCTTCTATTAATTCTTCCTTTTAGCAACAAAAAACAATAAAACTTCCCATCTTTTTTAAAAAATCTAAATTTTTTCTAATTTTTAAATAATAAGTAGTATAATAAGTTACAAATCATAAATAATTTCATACTCAATGAGAAGATAAGCTATAAGCTGTGAGGCAAAATCTTGAAGTTGCACTTATTGTGCTTCAAGAGATTTTAACGAAGCAGATTGTAGCTTATCTTCTCACCCAAAGGGCAACATTTAAAAGATTTATCTTCTGCGTTGAACTTTACTTAACGATGCTAGCATCGCCAAGTAAAATTTGCCTTGAATCTAAACCTTTTGAATGTTGTTGAGTGTGAAGTTATTTATGGTCTGTAACTTAATTCTCAAATTATTATATCTTGGCATGTGGAAATTATAATGAACTATCTAAACGATTTAAAAAAAATTGTAAATATAAACTCTTATACTGGAAATAAATCAGGTGTAGATAGAGTTGGTCTTATCTTTGATGAGTGGTTTGAAGAACTTGGATTTAAAGTTCAAACTCATGAAAGAGGGCATATTGGAGATCATCATCACTATCTCTCTCCACATACACCAAATTCAAAAAAACTACTTTTGCTCGGTCACTTAGATACAGTTTTTCCTCCTCAAAAATTTGAAGATTATACAGAAGATGAAGAGTGGATATATGGTCCGGGTGTATGTGATATGAAGGGTGGAAATATTGTGGCTCTTGAGGCTCTTCGTGAATTAAAAAAACAAAATATAGATATAAGAAATATAGATGTTCTTTTTGTAAGTGATGAAGAGACGGGAAGTGATGATTCAAAATACCTTACATCAAAGTTAGCACAAGATTATGATTACTGTTTCGTTTATGAAGCTGCCGGTATAGATTTGGAAGTTGTCACAGGCAGAAAGGGAGTAGGTACTTTCTTTATAGATATAGAGGGAAAAGCTGCTCATGCGGGGAATAACTATATAGATGGCTGTGATGCAAATTTAGAAGCTTCATATAAACTTCAAGCTTTGGTAAAATTAACGAATCTGCAAAAAGGCACCACAGTTAATGTTGGTAAGATTGAGGGAGGTATAGGAGCAAATACTATCTCTCCACATGCTAAATTGACATTTGAATTAAGATATAAAGAAGTTTCAGAGCGAGAGAGAGTATTAGAAGCTATTGATAAAATAGTTGCTATTTCTTATGTGGATGGAACTTCCTCTGCTCTTAGTGGGGGCATTCAAAGAGATGTTATGCAGACATCAAAAAACTCATTAGAATTAATTAAAGCTATAGAAAAAATCACAAATAGAAAGCTGAAATCAGAAGAGAGAGGTGGCGTAAGTGATGCCAATATAGTTAGTTCATATGGAGTTATAACACTTGATGGTTTTGGACCATTTGGTGATGGAGATCATACAGTAAAGGAGAGAGCTTCTAAAGAGAGCTTTATAAGTAGAATAGAGTTAAGTAAAAAATTATTTCAATATTTTATTGAAAAATCAGATTTTTAGGGAGAATATATGTCAGTAGATAGAACAATAGGAATGTGGCTTTATCGTAATAGTGGTGGTAAGAAAATAGGTAAGAAAATTATTAAAAAATTAAGAGATAGAGATATTGAGACTATTGATAATATTAGGCTTCATAATTGTATTGCAAAAAATGGTCATATTTTGCATCATGATTTGAAAGTTGATAAGCTGGATCTTTTCTTTTCTTATAATGCAAGTGAGCAGACGCAGTATCAAATGTATCTTTATCAAGCACTTAATCGAGTGATTCCTATGATAAATTCTTATGAATCTTTTGCATTGACAGAGGATAAATTTCATACATCTTTTGTTTTAAGACATGAAGGAATTCAAACAGCAGATTATAAGTTATGTCATAGAGATAATGGTCATGAACTTAAAAAGATTATAAAACAATGGGATAAAATGGTTTATAAACCGACTGATGGCTGGGGAGGGGTTGGACTTACTAAGATAGAGAGTGAAGCCAGTCTTGATATGCTTATGCCATTTTTAAATCAGATGGATTTGAGATATTTTTATGTTGAAAAATTTATAAACTATGATAATACAGACTTTAGAGTTGATATAGTAGATGGAGAGTTTGTTGGTTGTTATGGTAGAAAAGCCAGTGGTAATGATTGGAGAACTAATGTAACTAGTGGTGGTAGTGTATTTATGCGTGAACCTGATGATGAAGTTATTGAAGTTGCAACAAAAGCAGCTTTGGCATGTGGAGTGGATATTGCTGGTGTTGATATTATATATGACCTTGAAAAAGAGGAGTATATTGTACTTGAAGTAAATGGTATTCCAGCATTTGCAACGCCAGAGCAGGAAAAATTGGGACTTGACTTTAATGATAAAAAAATAGATTTGATTGTAGATTTGATTGATAGAAAGACTTCAAAGTAAAAATATTACTTCTTTTGAAGCATTTTCAGAGTATCATTTCATCTCAATAATTAAATAATTTTTTATCGAGGTCATAATTTGAGACAACAATATACTTCATATAACGAATGTGTAGATTTTTTTAAGTCTGCACAAAAAAACAATCCCAATCTTTTTAAAGTAGAATCCATCGGTAAGACTTGGGAAGATAGAGATATCATAGCTGTTAGCATTACAAAAAATGTGGATACTAACAGAGATAAACCGGCACTTTTCTTTACTGGAACTATTCATGCAAGAGAGTGGATAGGGATAGAGTTATCTTTGAGTTTTGCAAAACATATATTGGAACATATTGATTATGACCCACAGCTAAATGCTATCTTAGATAGAACAACTCTATATATGGTGCCATGTGCAAATCCGGATGGATTTGAGTATTCAAGAAATCATTTCTCTTTTTGGAGAAAAAATAGAAGAAGAAATAGTGATGGAAGTTTTGGAGTTGATCTCAATAGAAACTTTGAAGTTGGATTTACTCCAAATAATGATACCTCCTCAAATGTTTACTCGGGTCCATTTGCATTTAGTGAGCCGGAGACGGCAGCACTTAGAGATTTCGTGCTTGATCATAAAAATATAACAATAGCATTAGACTATCACTCACAAGGCAATGTTTTTTTTCCAGCCCATAACTTTATACATGAAGATGCTGTTGATGCAATAGACTTAAATCTACTAGCTGGAAATATGGCAGAAGAGATTAAAAAAGAGTCAGGTCGTGAGTATGGTGTTCATATGGGTAAACCCCCTGTTCATTTGATTTCTGGGAGTGGTAGAGAATTTTACTACTCTTTGGGTGCCTTGGCTTTAGTTGCTGAAGTAGGGACAAGAAATATTAGTGATTATAAAGAGCATATGAGTGAAAATATTGATGAAAACATTCCGGCACTGATGTTCGCACTTTCTGAAGTAAATAACTATAAAAAGGAAGACTCTTTACCTAGAGTTGAAAACTTTAGAGCATTGAGCGTTACATCAAAAGAGGTTGAATTATCTTGGGATTATATAGATGATGATAGCTTGTATTTTGAGATTTATCGTTCTAATAAGAAAAAAGGATGTGCTCAAACATCAAATAGAATTGGTATGACAAAATTAAAGACATATATAGATAAAAATTTGCCATCATCAGCCAATTATTACTATTATATAAGAGCAGTGTGCAAAGAGAAGCATACAAAATCCCCTTTTGCACAGATGTGTGGAGTTAGAACACAACCAGCAGAAAGTATGTTTTCTAAAATTTTATATCCTCAAGTAGATATGATTGGCTATGTTGGTGAGAAAACTAAGAAAAATAGTGAGCATTTTGGAAATAATTCCATGTTTGTCGGCATATCTGAGAGCAAAGGTGAGTGTTACGGTGTTTGTGGTTTTTCTTTAAATACAATACCTGAAAATGCCGTTATAACCAGTGCATCAATCTCTTTTTATCCAATGAATAGAGTCTCTGTTCAAGTAGAGAGTTATGGTGAGTGGAGAGTTGGACAGATAGATGAGAGAACTATAGATAAAATTGATAGCTTTGATGAGGTTAAAAATGCCAAAATTCTTAGTTATATAGATAGACCAACCGGTTCATCACAGCTTGCTCAAGGTATATGGCGTAGATATAAATTTGCAAACCAAGAGATAGCTGTTTTGCAAAAATCATTAAAAAGAAGAGAAGCATATTTTAGGATGGAAGGACCTTCATCACTACCACTTGATCGTGCTTCGCAACTTATGCAGTGGGATATTGGCTATGGAAAATTTAGTGGTGGTTTGACATATAGACCAAAACTTGATATTTCATATACTATCAATGATGCCAGAATAGATTTGCAGTCTTCATCTGAATTTACAATAGCTAAAGATAAAGTAATGGAGTCTAAACTAGAAGTTGGCTTTGATAATAATGGAAATAAACAGTATGGATGTATAGAGTTTGATTTGGCAAATTTACCAGATATGGATAATACGGTTATTTCAAGTGCATTTATAGAGATAGAAGCAAACAGAATAAATTCCAATGTTCTTCGTTTCCATATAGAGATGATTCTGCCTTGTTCTGGTGAAAAAACACATGAAAAAATCAAGAATAGAGATATCATTGAACGAATAGGATATGATGTAAGTGTATCTGATATAAAAGATGAATCAAAACAAAGATTTGTTTTTGATACATATGCCATAAATGAAATGCTTAGTGGTGCCGAGGAGAGAGGTAAAGTGGTATTTATCATTTCTGCATCATCACAAAAACCATTTTGTAAATCACAAAGTGTTAGTTGGTGTGATTCAAAAAGAGTAAAAAGACCATCTCTTATGATTAATTATATTAAAAAGCGTAGAAATGCTCCTCAGTGTGTAGAAAATTTAAGATATAAAATTGAAAATGGAACCGTAAAATTAGAGTGGGATATTCCAAATGATGATGCTTACAAGGGGGTAATAGTAGTTAAAAATCCTTTTAAAGTTCCATGCTCTCCATATGATGGTCAGAAACTTTATGGAGGGATGGATAGCTATACATATGATAATTTTGGGGATAAAGATGCCCATAAATATTATGCTCTTTTTTCATATGATGATGTTCCCAATTTTTCTGAAGTAGCGTTTATAGAGATAAATTCTAAATGAAATTTAGATAGTATTTAGCTATCTATTTTCACTTATTTTTATATTCTTTTTAATCCTTTAATATTTTAAGCAGCACCTAAGCAACATCCCCCTATAATTCTCATCCACAAACAGAGACACCTAAAGTTTAGGAGTTGGAACGAGAGTTCAAAGTTGTTTGAGATCATTGAAAACTAAGCAAGTAATAGACTTAATAGTAACTACTAATAAGTTATAGAATATTACTTA
>JAGHAW010000126.1 GCA_021161305.1 Sulfurimonas sp. | reverse complement strand
CTACTCTTGGATTTTCCATATTAAAGATATCATACATAGGATCATCATAAGTTCCATTTCCATCTGTATCAAATGAAAATGTAGAACCACCATTTACACTATTTTTAAGATTTATATGTACATCATAAGCATTACCACTTACATCTTTTCCAACTAAATTAAATACAGTTCCATCTAGTGTATATGTTTTAGGATCAGTTATAGGTAAAATTTCTTTTTGTAAATCAGCTACATCAGAAATCTTTGTTGAAGAAGTTGCAAAAGCATTTTGACTTAACTCTACATATGGAAGTGACGATTTATTGTAACTTTTTAAAACATGAGATGTACCTGAGGATAGTGTTGCTCCATCTTTTACAAATTGTGTTCTATCGTATATTATAGAATCTATATCAGCAGAAATTTCGGAGTTGGTTAACTCTGTATCAGTACTAATTGCCACATTATCATTTTCTAACTCTGTAACTATAGAAACATTATTAGCCATACCTTGAACTGTACTATTTAAAGTAAATATATTATTATCAACATCAAGAATTACACTAAAATTACCATCTGCTTCTATCTGTGCTTGCAGTGCCTCATAAGTTGTCTGAATATCAGTATCAAATCCTTGAGTATATGAAGGAACTACACCATCATTAACAGTTAAAGTTAAAGTATCTAGCAAACCGACGCTACCACTCATTTCAAATTCTGCAGTTTTAAGTACAGGTTGATAATTATTTGAAATTTCAAATGGTGACTGAACAAAATTTTTAACAAAAAGATTTGTATTTGCAGCATTACTAACGCCTTTGATTATAGAATCAAAATTAGTTTCACCAAATTGTAAATTATCAATTTTTCCAATATTTGCACCATAAACAGCATCACTGATATCAGCTGCATCATTACCATCTGTCATATCATAATCAATTGCACCAACCATATGAAAATCCAACTTACTTGAACCTGACATTTTATCTTGAACGACTATTTGACCTGAACTATTTAATGTAACATTAACAACATCTACATGTGAAGTATTACCAAACATATTTCCAACCCGAGTTAAAAGATCATCTACACTCTCACTCTCTTTCATCTCAATATGCTCATCAAATGATGTTCCATCACTTTTTGTCCCTCTTACATAAAAATGACTCTTATAAGAGTTAATTATGTCATTATCAATATCGCCCATAAGCTCCCTAACAGTACTTGATGCTGTGATATACTCTAATGGACCATCAATCTCAACATTTGTAAAATCTGGATATCTAGTTACTAAATTAAATTGTGGAGTATTTGTTGTAATCTCTTTTTTCACACTAAGTTCTTCACCCAAAAAGAGATCTGCACCACTTAAATTATGTTGCTGCTCGACTCCTGCACCTACAAAAGAGTTCATGGATAAATCATTACCCATATAAGTTCCGTCTGCAGAGATTGGTTTCACATCAGTTGCTGAACCTGAAAAAAGGTATTGCCCATTTATGGAAGTATTTGAAAGATTTTTAAAATGCCCTTCTATACCTCTCAATTCATTTGCAATAGCATCTTGTGAAGCCTCACTTTGAGAGCCATTAGAAGCTTGAAGAAGAAGAACTCTTGTACGATCCATAGTTGTCTGAAACTCATTTAAAAGCGTATCAGTCTGATTTGAAATTTTATAACCACTCTCTACACTTTTTTTAATCTGTCCTAGAGTAGCTATCTCATTATCAAGTCTCATAGTCTCTGTAAAAATCCCAACATCATCTTTAGCATACTGAATCTTAAGCCCAGAAGATATTTGTTTATTTACATCAAAGAGTCTCTCGTTTGATTTAGAAGTTTGATTTTGTATATTTTTATAGTACATACCAGAGACAACTCTCATCACGCACCTCCATTTTGTCTAAATATTTAACTGTTTCACTTTTTATAAATAAAAGCAATATAAGTTCCATATAGAGATATCGACTAAAATTCATTTATTATTAGAGGTACTCTTAAGCTAAAAAACACTATTATTTCACTCTTCGTGCCAGTGTGATGGAATGGTAGACTTAGGGGATTCAAAATCCCCCGCCTTATGGGCGTGCCGGTTCGAGTCCGGCCACTGGTACCACCTACAACTATAAAAACCAAAAGATTAAAAAATTTTCCACATCCCAAAGAGATACATTAGAATTTATATGTTACTATATATTCAAATATAAGTTGGTATGGAGGTTGTTGCTTTATGTCGGTTATTAAAAAGTTAAAATCAGAAGCGAAAGATATATCTGTTTTGTATGCAGAAGACAACAAAGCACTTAGAGAGAATGCTTCAAAATTATTGGGTAAATTTTTTACCAATGTTTACTCTGGGGTAGATGGCAAAGATGCGTTGGAACAATTTAAAAAATATCATCCACAAATAGTTATAACCGACCTAAACATGCCAAATATGGATGGTCTCTCTTTTGCAAAACATGCCAAGCATATTCTCCCAGATACTAAGATTATTATTATGTCTGCTTTTGATGATAAAGATCATCTTCATAAGGCGATAGAACTTGGTGTTTTTAGATTTTTAACAAAGCCTGTAAATCTTTCTAAACTCACAGATGTTCTCTATCAAGCCGTTGAGCAGATACACCATGAAAACAATACAAAACTTTTTTACATGCACCTGAAAGATATCTTTAACTATCAAAGTTCTATGATACTAATGTTAAAAGATAAAAAACTCATTATTGCAAATCAAGCATTTTTAAATTTTTTTAAAGTTGGGGATTTGAGTGAATTTAGGGACGAACATCATGATTTAGGTACTCACTTTTTAGCACATAATGGTTTTTTATATAATAAATTGGATAAAAATTGGCTTGATGAAGTGAGTGAAAACGAGCAAAAACTCTACCATGTAAAACTAAAAAACTCAAGTGATGAGATTAGACACTTCATACTAAAGTATCAAAAAATCAAAGACAAAAAAGGTTATGGAATTTTATCACTAGATGACCTTACCGAACTGAATCTTTTAAAACTTTTTGATGAAAAAAGAGTTAAAAGTGATGAAAATCTCCAAGATAGAGAATCTATGTTTAAACTTCTTAAAGTTATTCAAAGAAATAGTGCAAAAGTAGAACTTCACAACTATTATAAGGGTCTTAGCATTACTAATGATGCAATTATAAGTGAAGTGAAAAATGAAAGTGTTGTAGTTAAAACAACCTATATGCAAGAAAAAGCTGTGCAGTATGAGAGAAGAAGTGTCATTGTCTCTGAGGCACTTCCAAATGCTATCGCTTGTGATGAAATTGTAAAAATTGGCTTTGATGACCAAAGCATTGAATTTAAAAAACTTCATTTTAGTTCCACTTCACCAACACAAAGAAGCACCATTCGTGTTATACCCGAAGAGAAACATACCGTTTCACTTTTTTTGGGTGAAAACAAGTTTCAAGGTGAAGCATATATAGAAGATATCTCTTTAGATGCTGTAAGATTAAGACTAAATGCTCTACCTGCCGGTTTGGCAGAAAATGATGAGGTTCACATAGATATGGTTTTGACTATGGATAGAAAACCTCTGATCATAAGCTCAAAAGCAATTATGTTTAGAAAAAGTGAATCCAAATACAGTTTTGATGTTGTTTTTACATTTCAATTTGCAGATAATGAAAAGAGTAAGCTAGTTAAATATATAAC
>JAGHAW010000239.1 GCA_021161305.1 Sulfurimonas sp. | reverse complement strand
CGGCCGGATACGGGTGTCGTTTTCTGCTAATTGTTGAAAAGCGTCCGTTATCTATAAGAGACTTAGTTAGAGATTACGAGTGTCTTTGTGGTAAATATAAAAAGATGCGTTACAAGGGTGTTGTGTGTGAGAAGTGTGGTGTTGAAGTAACTAGCACAAAAGTTCGCCGTATTCGTATGGGTCATATTGAACTTGTAACTCCTGTTGCACATATCTGGTATGTTTCGTCTCTACCTTCGAGAATTGGTACTCTTCTTGGTATCAAGATGAAAGATTTAGAACGCGTACTTTATTATGAAGCATATATCGTTGAATCTGGTGGTGAAGCATATTATGATGCTGAAGCAAAAACACCAGTTTTACAGTATGATGTTTTAAATGAAGAACAGTATAGAACTTTAGTTCAAAGATTTGGCGAGTTAGGCTTTAAAGCTCGTATGGGTGGTGAAGTTGTTCGTGATCTACTGGATTCTATTGATTTAGTTGATCTCTTTACAATGCTTAAAGAAGCTATTGAAGAGACAAAATCTGAAGCAAAAAGAAAAACTATTGCAAAAAGACTTAAAGTAATTGAATCATTTTTAAATAGTGGAAATAATCCTGCGTGGATGATGCTTACTGTTTTACCAGTTCTTCCACCAGATTTAAGACCTCTTGTATCACTTGATGGTGGTAAATTTGCAGTTTCTGATGTAAATGATTTATATAGAAGAGTTATTAACCGTAATCAGAGACTCAAACGATTAGTTGAACTTGAAGCTCCAGAAATTATTGTTCGTAATGAAAAAAGAATGCTTCAAGAATCTGTTGATGCTCTTTTTGATAATGGTCGTCGTGCTAATGCTGTTAAAGGTGCTAATAAGCGTCCACTTAAATCTTTAAGTGAAATCATTAAAGGTAAACAGGGTCGTTTCCGTCAAAACTTACTTGGAAAACGAGTTGATTTTTCTGGTCGTTCTGTAATTGTTGTTGGACCATCTTTAAGAATGGACGAGTGTGGATTGCCTAAAAAAATGGCACTAGAACTGTTTAAGCCACACTTAATTGCTAAACTAGAAGATAAAGGTTATGCAACTACAGTAAAAGCTGCTAAAAAGATGATTGAAGAGAAGACAAATGAAGTTTGGGAGTGTCTAGCAGAAATTGTTGATGGTTATCCGATTATGCTTAACCGTGCACCGACGCTGCACAAACTTTCTATTCAAGCATTTCATCCTAAACTGATTGACGGAAAAGCTATTCAGCTTCATCCTTTAGTTTGTGCTGCGTTTAATGCCGATTTCGATGGGGATCAGATGGCAGTTCATGTACCTCTATCTTCAGCTGCTATTGCTGAATGTAAAGTACTTATGCTTGCATCTATGAATATTTTACTTCCTGCATCAGGTAAAGCTATCGCTACACCTTCGCAGGATATGGTTCTTGGAATCTACTATATCACTTTAGAGAAAAATGGTGTAAAAGGTTCAAATAAACTTTTTGCAAATGTAGATGAGATTAGAATTGCATTAGAGCATGATGCACTTGACCTTCATGCAAAAATAAGAACTCGTATAGATGGTCGTATCATCTACACTACTGCAGGTCGTATGCTTTTAAAAGCGGTACTCCCTGATTTTGTTCCATCAGAATTGTGGAACAGAGTGATGAAGAAGAAATATATCAATGAAGTTGTTGATTTTGTTCAAAAGCATGGTGGTATTGGTATAACAGCAGGTTTTCTTGACCGTCTTAAAGATTTAGGTTTCAAACATGCTACTGAAGCCGGTGTCTCTATCTCTGCAGATGATATTAGAATCCCTGATATGAAAGAGGCAAAAATTACTGAATCTAAAAATAGAGTTATGGAGATTCAAAAGCAGTTTGAAGCAGGCCTTTTAACAGAACAAGAGAGATATAATAAAATTATTGATGTTTGGACAGATACAAATAATACTCTTGCTTCGGAGATGATGACTCTTGTTGAAAATGACAAAGATGGATTTAATTCTATTCACATGATGGCTGATTCCGGTGCTAGGGGTTCTGCCGCTCAAATTAGACAACTTGCCGGTATGCGTGGTCTTATGGCTAAGCCAAGTGGAGATATTATTGAAACACCAATTATCTCTAACTTTAAAGAGGGTCTTAATGTAATTGAGTACTTTATCTCTACTCACGGTGCTAGAAAAGGTCTTGCCGATACAGCATTAAAAACAGCAAATGCAGGTTATTTAACTCGTAAACTTGTTGATGTTGCACAAAATGTTAAGATTGTTGAGCATGATTGTCATACTCATGAGGGTATTGAGATTTCAGATATTCAGGATCAAAATACTTTGATTGAATCACTTGAGGATAGACTTAATGGTAGAGTTTTAGCTGATGATGTTATAGATCCTATCAGTAATGAGATTCTTTATGCAGAGGGAACTTTGCTTGATGAAGTAAGTGCAAAAGTTATCTCTGAAGCTGGAATAAAAACTGCACACATTAGAACTCCTACTACTTGTAAAAGTAAGGGTGGTATCTGTGCGTTGTGTTATGGTGTTAACCTTGCAACTGGATATATTGTTCGCAGAGGTGAAGCTGTTGGTATTATTGCAGCTCAGTCTATTGGTGAACCAGGTACTCAGCTTACGCTTAGAACTTTCCATGTTGGGGGTACGGCATCTTCAACTGCTCAAGAGAGACAAGTTGTAGCACAAAGAGAAGGTTTTATCCGTTACTACAATGTTAAAACTTACCTTTCTAAAGAGGGAAAAAATATTGTAGCAAATCGTAGAAATGCCGGAATATTATTGGTTGAACCTAAGATTAAAGCTCCATTTGCCGGTAGAGTAGAGATTCAAACTGTTCATGATGAAGTAATTATTAGTATAGTTTCTAAAGAGGAGACCGTTCGCTACTCTCTTCGTAAAAATGAGATTGCTAAACCAAATGAGTTAGCTGGTGTTGGTGGACAGATTGAAGGTAAATACTACTTTCCATATGAAAATGGTTTAGAAGTTGCTGAAGATGAATCAATAGTTGAGACTATAAAAGATGGTTGGAATGTGCCGAGTCGTATTCCTTATGCTTCTGAGCTTCTTGTTGAAAATGGAGCTCCTGTAACTCAAAAAATATTAGCTAAAGAAGAGGGTACTGTTAAGTATTTTCTGTTAAAAGCTGATTATCTAGAAAGATTTGAAGGTATTAAAGCTGGATATGAAGTAGTTGAAAAAGGTCTTTTTGCAACTGTTGTAGATAGTAATAATCGCGAAGCAGTAAGACACTATATTGCTCGTGGTTCTGTTATTGTAACACAAGATAATGAGATTGTTGATGGGACAACACTTCTTGCTAAACCCTCAAGTGATGAATCTGTTGTTATTGCTGAGTGGGATCCATACTCTAATCCGGTTATCTCTGAGGCAAATGGTAGATTAACTTATGAAGATATTATTGTTGGTACTACAGCGACGGAACAGGTAGATGAGCTTACAGGTAAGACTCGTCTTATGATTAACGAGCATATTCCTACTGAATATAAACCAACAGTTGTTTTAGCTACAGAAGATGGAGAGTTACTGAGATATGCGATTAATCCTAAGTCATCTCTATTTATTGAAGATGGTGCAACTGTTAAAGTGGCAGATATAATCGCAAAAACACCAAAAGCACTTCAAAAATCATCAGATATTACAGGGGGTCTTCCTCGTGTAAGTGAACTTTTTGAAGGTCGTCGTCCAAAAGCAACAGCACTTATATCTGAAATAGATGGTGTTGTTAGTTTTGGTAAAATGCTTCGTGGTAAGGTAAGAATAGTTGTATCATCAGAGAATGGAATTATCAAAGAGTACTTTGTTGATAAATCACATGTTTCAGTTGTTGCAGTCGGTGACTTTGTACATGCAGGTGAGAGATTAACTACAGGTATTATTTCATCTCATGAGCTTCTTCGTATTATGGGTGTTAGAGCACTTTATAACTATCTTGTAAGTGAAGTTCAGCAAGTTTATCGTTCACAAGGGGTTAATATCTCTGATAAACATATTGAGGTTATCTTTACTCAGATGCTTAGACAGATTAAAATCGTAAAATCTGGAGATACTAAGTTTATTCAAGGTGATCTGATATCTAAAACTAAATTTGCACAAGAGAATGAAAAAATTATTCGTCTTGGTGGTCGTCCTGCGATTGCAGAGCCTGTCTTGGTTGGTATTACAAGAGCTGCTGTAAGTGCAGATAGTATTATATCTGCGGCATCATTCCAAGATACAACTAAAGTTCTTACAGAAGCAGCAGTTTCAGCTAAAGTAGATGATCTTAATGATCTTAAAGAGAATGTAATTATTGGTCGTACTATTCCTGTTGGAACCGGTATATATAAAAATCAAGAAATTATTTTTAATAATGACGATGAAGATTAATTTCTAACTCTTTTTTCTTTTGTTCCATCTCTCCTGAGATGGAACATCTAATCAAAT
>JAGHAW010000096.1 GCA_021161305.1 Sulfurimonas sp. | reverse complement strand
TAGTTAATCTATTTTTTAACGATTTTCTATCACAAAAGGAAAGATGTGGATATAGCTATAGAAAAAAGTTTACAGTACTATAAAACTCATATTATTGATCATGCAACAATATCCTCCATATTGATTAATAATGGCTATTCTAGAATTAATGATAAAATAAACAACTTAAAGAAGAAAGGAAGTTTACAGGCTTTAAAAAGAGGTCTATATTTACATAAATCTCCTTTTGTACAAACCTCAATATCAAAAGAAATCATTGCAAATACTATGTTAAGTCCATCTTACATCTCGTTTGATTATGCACTGTATTATCATAGTTGAATTCCAGAGAGTGTATTTGATGTAACTTCAGCTACAACAAAAAGGTCTAAATCATTTAAAACTGAGAATGGCACCTTTAGTTTTAAGCATGTAAAAAAAGAGTTGTTTTCTGTAGGATTAACAATTGAGTCAACAAAAAATGGCAACTTTTTAATAGCTACAAAAGAGAAAGCATTATGCGATAAAGTTTACTATACAAAAGATATACAAATTACATCAAAAAAATCTATGATTGGCTTTCTCATAGATGACTTAAGAATAGATGTTGATGAGCTTGAAGATTGTGATATGAATATATTTATAAAATATTTTGAAATAAGTAAATCTAAAAAAATAAAGTTTTTAATAGAAGCGTTAGAGGATATAACATGAATATAATAGAACAGATGTTGTCAAACTATGAGATAACTAATGAGGCTGACCTTGTTAACTGATGTGTCAACCCTATATCATACAAAGAATAAAAAATTCTAAGCAGCTATTTCATTCTGTAACATCATATCTTCAAACTCAACTGGAGAATAATTATTATTTGAACTATGCATTCTTTGCCGATTATAATAGACTTCTATATATTCAAAGATAGATTGATTAGCTTGAGCTCTAGTTTGATATATTTCATGATGAGTAAGTTCAGTTTTTAAAGTGTGAAAAAAACTATCCGCTACTGCATTATCCCAGCAATTACCTTTTCTGCTCATACTTTGAATAATGCCATTTTCCTTCAACAAATCTCTATGTGAATATGAAGCGTATTGACTTCCTCTATCTGTATGCCAAATTAAGCCTTTTGGAGGATTTCTACTTTTTAGTGCCATATATAAAGCATCATTAACTAAATTAACTTTCATATTATCATCCATTGACCAGCCAACAATTTTTCTTGAGTATAGATCTATAACAGTTGCAAGAAAAAGCCATCCTTGGCTTGTTGGAATATATGTTATATCTCCAACATATTTTTCATCTGGGGCAGATGCATAGAAGTCTCTATTTAAAATATTAGGTGCTATGGGTAAGTTATGGTTTGAATCTGTTGTATTAACTTTAAACTTTTTCTTCTTATTTGCCACGAGATTTAAATCTTTCATAATATTTCCAATGACTCTTCTTGAAATGACAACCCCGTATAGTCGTTCTAGCTTGTCTTTTAGTCGTCTTGTACCATACTTACACCTACCTTGTATAAAAATAGTTTCTATCAGCTCATTAAGCTTTTTATCCACTTTCTTAATAATACAACCATTTTTAATCCAATGATAATAGCTTGATAAATTCACTTTTAAAATTCTACACATTAGGTTTATATTGAAGCTCTCTTTATTATCTTTTATCCACGCATACTTTACTGAACTTCTTTTGCAAAGTATACTGCTGCCTTTTTTAATATATCACGCTCCTGTCTAAGGAGTTTGGTTTCTCTTCTTAATCTTTTATTCTCTTGTTCTAAAGTCTCTTTAGGAGACTTAGCTATCGGTTTAGTTATATCTTGGTTTGTCTTTTTATATTCATTCATCCAGTTATATCTTGGTTTGTCTTTTTATATTCATTCATCCAGTTATAAATTGTCTTAGGATTTACATTTAAATCTTTAGCAATTTTTAGAACTGAATCACCACTATTTAACACCAATTGTATTGTTGAATCTCTAAACTCTCTTGTATACTGACTATTTCTCATTTTTTCTACCTTATCCATAATTTTATTTTAGCTTAGATTTATTTAATTTCTAAGTATGAATAAGTGTAGCCACATCAACTAGAAGAGACAACCTTGATTAAAACTCTCTATAAAGTGCTGAGACATATAGGGGTTACGCAAGAAGTCTAATATATAACTTTCTCACACATTCCCACTTTTGCATAATCACCTAGGTACTCTTTCATAATTTTATCATACTTTTGTGAGTCATAGTTTTTATCTGTTATCAATTCAAACACCTTCAAATGTCTTCTGTTTTTTAAAGTTGTTTGAATCGCTACACCAGCGTAAGTTATGAGCTGTTTACCATCCATAATTCCAAATATTTTGTACTCCATATGTCTCATATCATATATTAAATCTTCAAAAATTTGATATGTCAATCCTAAGTTGAGTTGCTTTACCACACCATAAGCTATATCCAACTCTTTTAAATCTAATTCTCTTATTTGCATAGTATATTTTACAATTAATTTGTTACAATAGTGCATAAAAGGATTTAAATGCTAGATAATATGACAATTAAAAATAAGTTAATTTTTCTAAGTGCTGTTACACTGATTGTAATTATCGTTTTTTCTATAAAAACTTCTTATGATACTTGGGGTAGTTATAAAAATATCAAAGAGACGGCTTCTCTTATAAAACTCTCCGTGAAAATGAGTGCAGTTTTACATGAACTGCAAAAAGAGCGTGGGGCTAGTGCTGGATTTTTAGGTTCAAAGGGGACAAAATTTGTAGATATACTTCCTGCTCAACACAATTCTACAGATACTAAGATAAAAAAGTTAAGAGCATATATAGGTGCTAACTCATCAGACTATGCAGATAAAGTAAACAAAGAGATAGACTTAGATGCCATACCAGCGATGAGAACCAAGGTAAACTCTCAAACTGCTACAGTGAAAGATGCCGTTATATTTTACACAGCTCTAAATAAAAAGATTATAGATACTATCTCTCACTTTTCAACAGTTCCAAAAGATAAAAAACTAAGAACAAACTTCAATAGTTTTACAGTTTTCATCAGTTCTAAAGAGCGTGCCGGAATTGAGAGAGCAGTTCTCTCTAGTGTATTTGCAAAAGACAGTTTCACTAGAGCAACTGCTGCAAAGTTTGCATCTCTTGTATCTGAGCAAAATGCCTTTACAAATCTTTTTTTACACACTGCAAATAGTAATATGCAACAAGCATATAACAAAACAAAGTCTGACAGTTCATTTGCAGAAGTAAATAAATACAGAGAGATAGCTGCGTCAAAAGAGAGTGATTTTGGTGTTGATGCAACTGTTTGGTTTAAAACCATAACCAAAAAAATCAATAAACTCAAAGAGTTTGAAGATACTTTAACAAGCTATACTTTAGATATGGCTGCTTCAATGGTCTCTGCCTCTTTTATATTACTACTTTTTGTAACTATATCTTCTGCTCTTGCAGTTCTGTTTACCCTCTATCTCTCGAAAAGCGTATCAAATGGAATAACGAGTTCTATAAATAGATTTAAAGATATTATGGGAGAGATAACAACAAAAGGTGACCTCTCTATCATTGTAGATAGAAGATCAGTTGTAAGAAATGAGATGGATGAAATTACCGTGCTACTTGCTACAATGGTAAAGTTGGTAAAAGATTTAACACATAGAATCAATACCTCAGTTAATAAAGCATCAAAAGGAGATTTTAGCTACGACTTAAATGATGATGGATTGTATGGAGATTTTGCTAAAGCAATTCATAATGTCCAAGATGGTATCACTGCTATGAAAGAGTCCCATGAAAAACAAAAAATTATCAACTTTAACTCAAATGTCAGAGAAGTTGGTAATGTTGGTGATGGACTTGGACTTATTCAAGAAGAGATGTCAAGTGTCATAGGAGAGTTAATCGAAGTTCAGACAACAACTAACAACACTGCTCAAACTTCAAATGATTCTATGGGAGAAGTAGAGAGTATTTTACAAAAATTACAAACACTTGTTGAACATATCAGCGATAGTAATGTCTCCATAGAAGGGCTTAATGAGAAAACAAATGAAATTACTTCCGTAGTTGGTCTTATTAAAGGTATTGCAGAACAGACAAATCTCTTGGCACTTAATGCAGCCATAGAAGCAGCAAGAGCCGGTGAACATGGTAGAGGATTTGCTGTAGTCGCTGATGAAGTTAGAAAACTAGCCGAGAGAACTCAAAAAGCGACGAGTGAAATAACTATTTCTATAAACTCAATGAAACAAGAGTCTAGCATCATCTTAGATAAATCAGAGACCATGACCTCCCTTGCAGATGAAACTTCTAGTTCAGTTGATAATTTCAATACAACTATGAGTAACTTAAATACAGATGCCGTTGAAATGGCTAAAATCATAAATAATATGGAGAACAAAGTCTTTGTTACCCTAGCAAAAGTTGACCATATTATATATAAATCTGATGCTTACGACTCTATTGTAGCTGCCGACAACACTAAATCATCTACCTCCCATGTAGAGTGTAGACTGGGCAAATGGTATATAGATGCAGGTAAGGAACATTTTGGAAAAACAGAAGCTTACAGATCAGCTTTAGCACCACATAAAATGGTTCATGATAGTGTTTTAAATAATAACAGTTTTTTCCTAAATGGTGATAAAAGAATAGAAAATGAAGAAAAAATTATAAACAACTTAAAAGCAATGGAAGAAAATAGTGATAGACTATTTGTACTTCTTAATGATATGCTTAATGAGTCTCAGCTTTAAATAATCATCTTTTAAACAACTCTTAGATATAATCGCGAAAATTTATCTAAGAGAAATAATCATGGTAAGAGTACAAAATTTAATAATGAGATACGGAAATAGAGTTCTATTTCAAGACATAAACCTAAAACTAGACCGTCATAAAAGATATGGTCTTATCGGTGCTAATGGTGCAGGTAAAACTACTTTTTTAAAGATTCTAAGTGGTGAAATCACTGAATATGATGGTGATGTTGTAATCCCAAAAG